>JAEWEQ010000084.1 GCA_023389315.1 Actinomycetes bacterium
GCGCGGCCAACAGCACCGCCCCCATGGGGACGGCACTGGCTTCCGGTAGCAGCGCCGCTTCCAAAGGCACCACGCCACGCAAGCCCGGGAGCATATTGCGATCAACCGCATCTTTGAGGACCTGCAAAAGCTGGGGGATCTGCTGCACTAAAGTCCACGCCACGATAATGGCACCGGGGTCGGTGAGCAACGCTGACTGCGCAATCACCTGCCCCACTGTCTCCACCGCTTCGATCATCAGCTGGCGCGCCTGCGCGGACCCGTCCTCCCACGCCTGGACCACGCCGTACTCGCCGGTCACCCCCAAACGGCGGGACAGTGCCGGGACCGAACACACGGTCTCCAGGCAACCGCGTTTACCGCAAAAGCACTTCTCCCCGCCTGACTCCACCGTCATGTGCCCGATCTCGCCCGCCAAGGAATGTGCCCCCGACACCAGGCGACCGTCCGCGATCTGCGCCGCGCCCACACCGTCGGAAACCCGGAAATAGAAACAGTTTTCCAAACCCGGGCGACTGTGGGTTTCTGCGACCGCCGCGGCCCGCATGGTGCCTTCCACCACCACCGGCAACCGCAGCAGGCGGCTGATGGCAGCCTTCGCTTGCTGCGCTGCGCGGGCAGCGGACGCAGTGGGAGAGATCAAATCCGTGTTCGGCAACAACCCTGACACTGCAAGGCCTGCGCCCTGCAAGTAGGAAAGATCCAAGGTCGGTGCCTCGGTGCGGGCCAGCTGCAAGATTTCCTCCACCCGCTGGGCGCTATTAACTTGGTAGTGGTCGGAAATCTGCACGCTCACCAGCGGCTGATAGGTGGCGTCGGTCGCCATCAGGTAGGAGCGGCGAGTTTGCAGCGCAATGCCAACATATTGAGGGGTGTTCGGGCGCAGCCGCAGCACTTCCGCCGGGCGTCCGCGCCCCGCCGTGGGTAGGGTTTGCGAAACCACCACCGACCCGGCAGCGAGCATCTCATTGACGATCACCGACAAAATGGGACGAGGAATGCCGGTGAGTTTAACAATCTCCCCACGCGTCAGACCGCCGTGGGCCTTGAGGCACTCGGTCACGGCGTCACGTTTGTCAGCTGCGGTGGACATACCGCCAGTCTAAGTCCTCACCCTTCCCGGAGCGCGAGGTGCCCACTTTTTCGCGAGGACGGGAACGTCCTCGGAAAATCAAGCCACCTTTTTGTAAAGAATCAAATACAGAAATGTCAACCAAGCCCTTGAAAGCCCGCCACAATGCGACCGTTATGAAAGTGCAACCAGGTATTAGCACGCATTTCTGTCACACCTGCATAACAGAATATTTTCCCGCTATTTTTAAGGTATGCGACTCGCCCGAAGGAGCAGTGAGCCGCCAAATTCACGGATAAGGACGAAGGAGACCTCCACATGAGTGTGGCCGTCGAGACCAAAGACTCGCGTACCGCCGCACCGAAAACCGCTGAAGAAAAGGAAGCTCAAAGAAAACGCATCCTCTTGATCGCGTTGAATATCGCTTCTGTGATCGGCGGTATCGGTATTTGGTGGATACTTTCAGAATCAGGCTTCCGCCTACCCAACCCCGCCGAGGTAGTCGAGAAATTCATCGCCATGCTCACCAGCGGGCTGTGGCTCAAAGACACCGGCATTTCCCTAGCCCGCGTACTCACCGGCTTCACCCTGGGCACCGCCCTCGCCATCCCGGTGGGCTTCCTCATGGGCTGGTACACGGTAGCGCGCGGCCTGTTCGAACCCTGGATCCAGTTCTTCCGTACCGTCCCCCCGCTGGCCATCATCCCGCTGGCGATCGTGCTAATGGGTATTGGGGAACAGCCCAAGATCTTCGTTATCTTCCTAGCTGCCTTCCTGTCCTGTGTGATCTCCACCTTCCAAGGTGTCATCTCCGTGGATAAGACCCTGATCAACGCCGCCCGCGTCCTGGGCGCCGGCGACGGACGCATCTTCGCTAAAGTCGTGGTCCCCGCCTCCACCCCCTTCATCTTGGTAGGTATGCGCGTGGGGCTGGGTTCGGCGTGGGCCACCGTGGTTGCCGCCGAACTTATCGCCGCTCAAGGTGGTTTGGGCTACCGCATGCAGAACGCGCAGATTTACTACGATATGCCCACCATTTTCGTGGCCCTGATAACCATTGGCGTATTCGGCCTCATCATGGATCGCATCTTGCTGTACACCGAGAAGAAACTCACCGGTTGGCAGGAGAGGATGTAACAAATGGCTACCGCTAAACCAAAAATCGCCATCACCAACGTCAGCCGCGTCTACGACCTGGGTAAGGAAAAGTTCTACGCCCTCAAAGACGTCTCCCTGCAGATGGGTGAAGCTGAGTTCGTCACCGTCGTCGGCCCCTCCGGCTGCGGTAAATCCACCATGATGAACCTGCTGGCCGGTCTGGACCGCCCCACCCTGGGCACCGCCGAGGTTGACGGCAAGATCGTGGATGGTCCCTCACCCGACCGCGGCGTCATCTTCCAGCAATACGCGCTCTTCCCCTGGCTCACCGTGCGCCAGAACGTGGAGTTCGGGCTGAAGTCCAATAAGGAAATCTCCAAGGCGGAGCGGCGTGAAATCGCCGAGCACTTCATCAACATGGTAGGGCTGACGCAGTTCGCTGACTCCCTTCCCAAAACCCTCTCCGGTGGTATGAAGCAGCGCTGCGCGATTGCCCGCGCCTACGCAGTGAATCCCTCCATCTTGCTGATGGACGAACCCTTCGGCGCCCTGGACGCCCTCACCCGCGTGCAACTGCAGTCGCAACTGCTGGACGCCTGGAGCCAAGACAAACGCACCGTCATGTTCATCACCCACGATGTGGACGAGGCCGTGTTCCTGGCGAACCGCGTGGTGATCATGGCGGCCCGCCCCGGACGTATCTACGACATCGTCCCCATTGACCTGCCGTACCCGCGCGATGACGACATGCGTCTATCGCCGGAGTTCGCGCAGCTACGCAACCGCATCTGGCAGGGCGTCTACCACCAAGACCCCAACCACACCTACACCGGCCCCATTGGCCCACTACCGAGCGAAAACCTGTAAACCCGACCAACCGTCCTCACCAAAACATAAGGAGACACACCATGAGGAAGACCCTCCGGCACATGACCGCCGCGGTCGCAGTTGGCGCCCTCGCCCTGGCGATGGGAGCCTGCTCATCCGACAAGCCTGCCGCTGAAGGCAACTCCGGCGCCACTGACGGTGCCAGCGCTCCCGTTGAAGTAATGGAAGTCAAGTTCGGCTACATCCCCGACCTCAACGGCACCTCCCTGCTGGCCATCGCCGAAGGCGAAGGGCTGTGGGAAAAGCACGGTCTGAAGGCCAACCTGCAGACCTTCACCAACGGCCCGCTGCAGATCCAAGCGATGGGCACCGAAGACATCGACTACGGCTACATCGGGAACGGCGCTTTCTGGCTGCCGGCCTCCGGTAAAGCCGACATGGCGTGCCTGCTGGCCACCTCTCAGGCTGACCGCCTGATCGCCCAGCCTGGCATCAAGTCCATTGCTGACCTCAAGGGCAAGAAGGTTGGGGTTCCCGAAGGCACCTCCGGTGACACCATCTTGACGCTGGCGTTGGAAAAGAACGGCATGACCGTTGACGACATTAACCGCGTCCCCATGGACCCGGCCACCGTAGTGTCGGCTTTCTCCGCTGGCCAGATTGATGCCGCCGGCATTTGGTACCCGCTGGTGGGCACCATCAAGGAGCAGGTACCGGATCTGGAAGAGATCGCCCAGGACTCCGACTTCGAAGACACCATGGCTTTCCCCTCGGCAATCGTGATGCGCAAGGGCCTGGCGGAAAAGGATGCGGAACTGGCCAAGCGCGTACAGAAGGTGCTCTACGAAGCGCTGAACTACCGCGCTGAGAACCCGGATAAGACCCTGGAACTGGTAGCGAAGATGTCGCAGCAGAAGGTGGAAGACCTCAAGGGCGAAGCCGAGCACATCAAGGTACTGTCCGCCGAAGACCAGATCAAACTGTGGGACGACGGCACCATTAAGAAGTGGTTGGAGAACATGAACAAGTTCTTCGTCAAGGGTGGCAAGGTTCAAGAAAGTGAAGTCCTCTCCCCCGACGAATACTTCAAGGCTGACCTGCTGAAGGAAGCAGCGAAGTAAAGACCACACAGTGCGGGTAGTGCGCCCCTCCGATTAGCGCACTTCCCAACTGCGGGGCACTCCCTCGATTCTGGGCGAGGGCGTGCCCCGCAGTTTTCGTCTCACCCCCGTCCCCCGGGCGGGCAGGTTATGAGCCCTCATTCGCAGTTTTTTGTCTCACCCACCGCATCGCACTAGACCTAGAGCCCACTTTCGCGCTACCGTGGAATTCCGATCGGGCGCAACCGCGCCGCGACTGACTCGCAAAGATCGGAACACCCATGAGCACCCCACCTAGTGGCTCCCCTAAGTCCTCATCTGCGCGCCCTGGCATTGCCGGGGCTTTTTCCTGGCAACTGCACGGAGACGGCACCTCCATCCCCCCGGGTGAAGTAGTCCTCCCCCACGAGCGCCTCTCTTGGCCCCGCACCATGGGGATCGGCGCCCAGCACGTGGTCGCCATGTTCGGCGCCACCTTCCTGGTACCCCTCCTCACCGGGTTCCCGCCCAACACCACGTTGTTCTTCACCGCCATCGGCACCATCTTGTTCATCCTGATAACCGCTGGACGGCTGCCTTCCTACCTGGGTTCTTCCTTCGCCCTGATCGCCCCGATCACCGCGGTCTCGGCCAGCCTGGGCCAGGACTACGCCCTCGGCGGCGTGATCGCCACCGGCGCCACCCTAGCTGGGGTGGGTGTGATCGTGCACTTCGCCGGTGCCCGCTGGATCGACGTGGTAATGCCCCCAATCGTGACCGGCGCGATCGTCGCCCTAATCGGCTTCAACCTGGCTCCGGCCGCATGGAACTGGGTGAAAGAAGGCCCAGTTACGGCAGTCATCACCATCGCTTCCATCCTGCTGATCACGGTGCTGTTCAAAGGCATTATTGGGCGCTTGTCCATCCTCTTCGGGGTGCTCATCGGCTACGTCGCTGCTGCCATCCAAGGCGAGGTCGACTACTCCGCGATTGCCGCTGCCGACTGGGTGGGACTGCCCCAGTTCCACACCCCCGCTTTCTCCTTCACCACCTTGGGTCTATTCATCCCGGTGGTGCTGGTGCTGATAGCGGAGAACGTGGGCCACGTGAAGTCGGTGGCCGCCATGACCGGGCAGAACCTGGACGACATCACTGGGCGCGCGCTGTTCGCTGACGGTGTTTCCACCATGCTGGCCGGTTCAGGTGGTGGTTCCGGTACCACCACTTACGCGGAGAACATCGGCGTTATGGCTGCCACCCGCGTGTACTCCACTGCCGCTTACGTGGTGGCTGCCGGTTTCGCCCTGGTGCTGTCCATGCTGCCGAAGTTCGGTGCCATCATCTCCACCATTCCCGCGGGCGTACTGGGTGGGGCCGCCACCGTGCTGTACGGCATGATCGGTATGCTGGGCGTGCGCATCTGGGTGCAGAACAAGGTGGACTTCGCCGACCCAGTGAACCTCAACACTGCGGCCGTAGCGATGATCGTAGCTATCGCCGACTACACCTGGTCCCCCGGTGGCATGCAGTTCGGTGGCATTGCCCTGGGTTCGGCTTGCGCCATCGGTATCTACCACCTGATGCGTTGGATGTCTCGCCTGCGCGGCACCAACTTGGAGGCCGCTACCCCGGCTTCCGCGCCCGCCGGTGTGGATCTGGATTCAGCTGCCTACGCGCGTCGCCGTCGGCGCGCCAAGGAAACGAACTCCTAGCCGCAGGAAGCGACTTCTAACGTCGCAAGCAAAAACGTCCCCCGGGTTACCTACCAACCCGGGGGACGTCCTCGTTATTTATTCCAGCTGAAAGCCTTCTCGGGGATCTCCCCGCGCGAACCTGCCTGCCAACCGGCACTGGAGATCGCCAGGGAGTTACCGGTGACCGTGTTCCAGCAGGTCACACCGCTGTAGCGAGACATGCAGGCGACGTTCCCGAACGTGGCGGGCTTACCGTATTCCAAGGTCACCGTGGACCCTCCCGGCATGGTTTGCCCGCAAGCGGTGGCGGTGGTTTCAGTGCCAGCCTTGACCACCAGCGGGGAACCGGCGCAGCTTTGCCCCACTTTCCCGCTGCTTTCCTTTGCCATACAAAAGACATCGTCCTCGGTCAGGTTGCAGATCAAGTTCCCGGTCGGTGATATCACCAGTTGGGCTTCGATGGCCCCCGCGGGCGCGGGGTATTGCACTTGGGCGCTCGGCGTTGGGGTGGGGGTGGTAGTTGCGGTGGCTTCCTCAGTGGCAGTGGCCTGTTCCGTTTGTGATTCCGAGGACGTGGTGGCGGTTTCAGTGGTGGCGGCCGGGGGCGTGGGGGTCGCATCTACTCGGCCACCGGGGCCGGAAACCAGGTAGTAGATCAGGCCCAGAAGGACGAGGGCGATCAACGCGAGGATCCCCAGGATCAACAGTTTCTTCTGTCCGGAGTTGTCTTCTTCGCGGGGTGTGGAGGCGGCTGTCGAGGCGGGAGGTTGGGCGGGGGGCTGGTAGGGCGGCTGGGTAGCTGGGGCGTAGGCAGCGGGTTGGGCTGCCCCGGGCGGCTGTGCGGCTGTGGCGTAAGACGCCGGCGGGGTGGCCGCCGGATAGACCGCCGTCGCCTCGGCGGCGGGCTGGACCTGCATAAAGTACGGTTCAGATTCCGTGGTCGGCGCCGAATAAGGCTGGGCAGCCGGATCGGTGACTTCCACTGCCGGATCTTCTGCGGCAGAAACTGCTGAGGGAGCGACGGGGATCTCGGCTTCTTCGGAGGTAACCGCGCCGGGGAGGGATTCGGTGGGATCGGCCTGGGAAAATTCTGCGACGGCGGGATCCTCGACGACGGGTTGGGCAGTGACGGGTTCGTACGCCGAGGGTTGGGTGGGGGCCGGCTGTTCGTATGGGGGCTGCTGATAGGTTGGCTGCGGGTAGTAGGGGCCGTAGGTGGCGCGCTGGTAGAGCGCCTGATTGACGCTCGCATCTCCCAGCTGCCCCAACCAATCCAAAAGCCCTTGGTAAGTGGCGGGGTTGAGAGCTACCGCAGCCCGCAACCCGGGGTACTCAAAGGCGATGGTGCGTAAAGTCTCCAGGTCAGTATTCGGATCTGAAGCCATCGACGTAATGTCGGGGCGGGGCACATGCGCGTTGGGATCGGTATTCATCGCAGTTCCTTCCAACCAAAGTGTTTACGCCTGCGTTTAAGCCATTATCCCATTATCTAAACCGCAATTTAACGGTATCTAACCGCCCATTAACTACGAACTTGAACCATTAAACCGTCAGTTTTACGCACCCGCTGGGCTCGTTGTGCGAAATCTTTCTCCCAACTCGGCAGATCAAAGTTCTGCCCCGATAGCGGCGAGCGCCCGCGAGCGCGCTGCAACACGAAATGCTGCACCCCGCGTGTGTGCAATGCTCGCGCGACCGCCTCCTCCACACCTGGGAATGTCGGATAGGTGGTCAGGCGCACCTCGTAATCGAAATGCGGGTGGTGAGCGGTATGAGCCAGCAGCAAGTCCAGGCTTTCCCAGGCACGCTCGCCGGCGTTTGGAACTCCCACCACCTGCTGGTAGTCACCGGGCAGAGCTTTAATGTCCAGCCCCACCCAGTCCACCAGCTCGGCGTCCAGCAACTGGCCCAACCGCTTGGGGTAGGCACCCCCGGTGTGCATGCCGACCGCGAAACCGAGGTCGCGCACCTGCTCCATGCAGGCAGCCAGGCAAGCCTGCCGGGTGGGTTCCCCGCCGGAGAACACCACCGCGTCAAGCAGGCCACGGCGGCGCCGCAGGAAATCCGCCACTTCTTGCCATGGGACTCGCCCGGGGGTGCGCGGGTCCAAGATATCAGCGTTATGACAGTACACGCAGCGCCACGGGCACCCCTGGGCAAACAGCACCGCCGCTAACTTGCCGGGCCAGTCCACCGTGGAAAGGCGCGACCACCCGGCAATCGCGAACTCGACTGCAGCCCCCGGGGCGGGGCCGGTGGGCCCTGCTGGTACAGGGGAGCCAGGGGCCGGCGCCGTGGGGCCCAGAGTTACAGGGCAGCCACGGGCCGGCGCCGTGGGGCCCAGAGTTACAGGACAGCCAGAGGTCGGCCCCGCGGGTTCGGTCGGTGGCAGCGGCTGCCCGCTCACACCAACGTCCCCACCCGGCCGGTGACAGCGGAGGTGAACTCACCGTGCGCGGCAGCCGCGTCCTCGGTGAACATCTGCCGCTGCGCGTACTCCGACTTCTTCCCCTTGTTGAACGAGCGCACCGGGCGGAAGTAGCCCATCACTCGGGTCCACACCTCGCACTCCACTTCCTGGCCGCGTTCGGCGCAGCGCGGACACTGCGGGCATTCGCCGTTGAGGTACCCGTGGTTGGGGCAGATTGAGAACGTTGGGGTGATGGTCAAGTACGGGATCTTAAACACTTCCAGGGAGCGGCGGATCAGATTCTTACACGCTTGCGCATCGCAAATGCGCTCCCCCATGTACAGGTGCAAAACCGTACCCCCGGTGTACTTGCCCTGCAGTTCCTCCTGCATTTCCATGGCTTCGAATGGGTCATCGGTGAAGCCCACCGGCAGTTGGGAGGAGTTCGTGTAGTAGGGGGCGTCCTCGGTGCCGGCTTGGATGATGCCGGGGTAGCGTTTGGCGTCTTCCTTGGCGAAGCGGTAGGTGGTTCCCTCCGCGGGGGTGGCCTCCAGGTTGTAAAGATGCCCGGTTTTTTCCTGCAGCGCGACCATGGAAGCACGCAGTCGATCCAGTACCCGCACGGCGAGGGCGTGACCGTCCTCGTGCGTAATATCGAACTGGCCACCGGTGAAGTTCAAGATCATCTCATTCATCCCGTTAATGCCAATGGTGGAGAAATGATTATTCAACGTCCCCAAGTAGCGGCGGGTGTAGGGGAACAGGCCCTCATCCATGTGGTGTTGGATGACTTCGCGTTTGATCTCCAAGGTTTCGGAGGCAATGTGGGTGAGCACGTCGAGGGCGGCGATGAGGTTTTCTTCACTGCCACGATGCAGGTATCCCAGGCGCGCCAAGTTAATGGTCACCACCCCGATGGAACCGGTTTGCTCGGCGGAGCCGAACAGCCCGTTGCCGCGTTTTAGTAGCTCGCGCAGATCCAGTTGCAGGCGGCAGCACATGGAGCGGATCATCCCCGGGTCCAGGTCGGAGTTGAGGAAGTTTTGGAAGTAGGGCAGCCCGTACTTCGCGGTCATCTCAAACAGCGCCTCCACGTTCGGGCCGTCCCAGTCGAAGTCGGGGGTGATGTTGTAGGTGGGGATGGGGAAGGTGAACACCCGCCCTTCGGCGTCCCCGCCGGTCATCACTTCGATGAAGGCGCGGTTGATCATGTCCATCTCGGTTTGCAGCTGCCCGTAGGTGAAGTCGCAAACTTCGTCCCCAATCAGCGGGTTTTCATCGGCGAGGTCGGTGGGGCAGGTCCAGTCGAAAGTGAGGTTGGTAAAGGGGCACTGGGAGCCCCAGCGAGAGGGGACGTTGAGGTTGTAGATGAGTTCTTGCATGCACTGGGTGACCTGGTCTTGGGTCATGTTGTCCAAGCGCACGAAGGGAGCCATGTAGGTGTCGAAGGAGGAGAAAGCTTGGGCGCCGGCCCATTCGTTTTGCAGGGTGCCCAGGAAGTTTACGATCTGCCCGCAGGCGGAGGAGAAGTGGCGCGGCGGGGCGGCGGCGATCGCTCCGGGCACCCCGTTGAATCCCTGTTGGAGGAGTTGTTTGAGGGACCAGCCGGCGCAGTACCCGGCGAACATGTCCAGGTCGTGGATGTGGATGGCGCCGTCGCGGTGCGCGGCACCGGCTTCGGGACTGTAAACACGCTCGAGCCAGTAGTTGGCGACCATTTTTCCGCTGGTGTTGAGGATCAACCCGCCCAGGGAGTAGTCCTGGTTGGCGTTGGCGTTTACGCGCCAGTCGGAGCGGTCCAGGTATTCGTCGATGGTGGAGATGGCGTCGACGCTGTAGGTGTGGGTACGGGCACGGCTTTGGGGTGCGGAGGACATGGTCACCTCTTTGTTCGTTCTTGACTTTAGCTTTATTGCGAGTGCGGCTTGGCGAGTGCGCAACGAGTCCCACCTTACGACTGTGGCAACTATATATGGGGGTCGTGTCGGCGTGTTGGCCCCATATGTTGTGGTGGATCGTATTCGATCCTCAATTTTGGGACCAACGTCCCCGACGCTCATCGGCGCGCTAAGAAACCGGGAGCGCTAAAGTTAAAACCAAACCCACCCAAAGAAAGCAAGGAAAATGAGCTACACGCGCACCGTCCTCGACCATTATCATCCGGCAGAAAACCGCTACGAAGACAACGAATATCGCCGCGTAAAACGAACCGGCCTGCACCTGCCACCCATCAGCTTAGGACTGTGGCACAACTTCGGCGACGACAAGCCCCTGCAAACCCAGCGTGACATAATCCGGCGAGCCTTCGACCTGGGGATGTTCCACTACGACTTGGCCAACAACTACGGGCCACCCAAGGGTAGCGCGGAGAAGAACTTCGGGCGCATCTACCGCGAGGACCTCAAGCCGTTCCGCGACGAACTGGTTATCTCCACCAAAGCCGGGTGGGATATGTGGCCCGGCCCGCACGGGTTCGGCGGATCGCGCAAATACCTGCTGCGCTCCCTGGAGCAATCCTTAGAGCGCATGGGCCTGGATTATGTGGACATTTTTTACTCCCACCGGCCCGACCGCGACACCGACTTAGAGGAAACCATGCAGGGGCTGCACCAGGCAGTGGTGAGTGGCAAGGCGCTGTACGCCGGTATTTCCTCCTACTCCCCCGCCGACACCCGGCGCGCCCAAGAAATCATGCGCGACCTGGGCACGCCCCTGGCCATCCACCAGCCGTCCTACTCCATGCTTAACCGCTGGATTGAGGCGGGCGAGCCGTCCTTGCTGCAAACTTGCGAGGACGCGGGGATCGGCACCATCGTGTTCTCTCCCCTATCCCAAGGGGTGCTGACCGACCGCTACTTAGATGGGGTGCCCGCCGATTCGCGCGCCGCCGCCGGCAAGTCGCTTGACCCCAAGTCGCTTACCGAGGACGTGTTGGCGGCTTTGCGTACCTTGAATGAGTTGGCGAAGGAGCGCGGGCAGTCGCTGGCACAGATGGCACTGGCGTGGATCCTACGCGACCAGGGGCCGGCCAGCGTCGATAGTGCACTGATTGGCGCCTCCTCCGTGGCGCAGTTGGAGGCCAACCTGGCGGCGGTGGAAAACACTGCGTTCACTAGCGAAGAACTGGAGGGAATCGACCGGGCGTGTGCGGCCACCGGTTGGGATATTTGGGCGGCGCCGGAAATCGCACGGGACTGAGGTGGGTTGACTGGCGCGGCGCGGGAAATCTCACGGGACTGAAGCGGTCGCGCTAGAGGCGCAGACGGAAAGCCAGAGACGCAACTGGCCGACCTGCGCTAGGGACCCATCCGGAAGGTTGGGGACGCGAGGACGGTCAGCTACGTCCTCGCCGCCCTGACTGCAGGGCCGCCACCGTTTGTAAGCACAACAGGTACACCGCCACCAGCGACACCGGAACCACCACCGAAGTGGCGGTTACTAATGTCGGATGGGCGCCCGCCAGCTGAGTGTAGGTGGCCCCACCCAAGGTGGCTTTCACCACCTGCGACATGGCTCCCGCGGCAGCCCACGCCAGGGCACCGACCACCACTAGCGCGGCGGCACTCACCGCCAGGGTCAGGGTTTCCCACACATCGTGGCCGCGCTGGGGTACCTCTTGGGGGCACAGTACCAAGGCCCAGACCATTACCACCGCCAGCGCTCCCAGCAAGTCGGAGGGACGGTGCCAGCCGGAGGCAACAATCACCAGCGAGCCGATCGCCGCCACCACTGCCAGCACGGTCGCGGTGAGGGCGCGGAACCGCTGCGCCGTGACGATGGTGAGGGCGAACGCTAAGGACAGCAAGGCGGTGGCGTGACCGGAGGGGAAGGAGTTCGGCAGGTCATAGCCGACCCCCAGATAGGGGCGCCTTAGCAGCCAGTTTTTCAATATCTGGGTGCTCACGTTCGCCCCCACAACCAGCACCCCCACGCGTGCCGCCAAGGCGAAACGGTGGCGGGCTCCAGCCACTGCCATGGCCAGGAGGGTGCCGACAATTAAAACCACGAGGGCGTGTCGTTCCACCTCGAACCATTGCGCCAGGGCCCCCACACGGGTGTGGCTGGCGATCACCTCGAAGGTGAACTGGTCTACCGCTTGCCCGGCGGGTCGATACAGGGCCGCAATGGTGAGGGCGATGAAGGCCCCCACTGCGGTTAGCGCTAGGAATACTCGGGCCCACCTGCGGGCCGGGACGGCAGGTGGACCAACCCGAGCAGACGACATAGATTCAACCTTCCAGCGCTAAAAATAAGACCCATCAACGCTACCCAAAATACAACCCTACCGCCCGCCGACGCTAGCGTGGAAACTCCCGGCGGGGCCTCCATCAGCGTGACAAAACGAGCATGAATAGTTAGTTTCCATTAGCCTTAAAGAAAACATTTCAACCGCCACAATCAAACGTTAATACAAATATCGAGGAGCGTGACCCATGGATTTGCCCGCACCCGTGGATCTGACGCGCATGAAACACATTCTCGCTGGCATCGATGACATTCCGCTGCGCCACCAACTACAAGAGCACGAGGACGAACTCGTCTTCCCCACCTCCAGTGCCGCAGTCTTCATAAACCTGCACAACCCCTCCATCTTACAAATCCGCGGCCAATGGCGAGCCAGCGTGGACAACGACGAGGACTTCGCCGCCCTCGTGCAACAAGTCCATCACTGCAACGTGCACCGCTCCGGCCCCAAAGCCTACCTACTGCCGCTGGGGGATGGGATCCGCTACGGGCTGGGCGCAGAAACCAACCTGGTGGTGAATCACGGTGCCACTGACGCGCAACTGCGGGGCTTTTACGAAGTGGGGCTGACCATGATTTTCGGCTTCTTCGCTGACGTGGCGCGCGCTATGCCGCACCTGGTGACGTGGGAGGAGCGAGTATGAAACTCTACTGTGTTCCCGACGACGCCAACTGCCCCACCCCGGTGGATTTTGACCGAGTGCAGCAGGTGATTGAGTACTTGGGCACCCGCATGGACCGGCTCGATGACAACACCGCGGTGGCTCATTTCGACGGTATCGCGTTCTTCATTTCTTTCACCTCCGCCGGGCGTTTCCTGTCGGTGCGCACCGTGTGGAATAGTCAAACTCCCGCCAGTGACCGCGCGCTTTCGATCCTGTTTTCCAGCGCCGACACTTGGAACCGGGAACGCTACTTCCCCACCATTTACACCACCATTGAAGAGGGCTTGATTGTCATCACCATTGACTACATCACCGACGTGGACAATGGGTTCAACGACGATCAGTTGCTGGACAATATTTCGGCGGCGGTGGCAACCGGGGCGGAGGCCCTGGGGTACATGCAGAGCGTGGTGCAGGTAGCGGGTCAGTAGGTCGAAAATGACACCGGATGACTGGTCCCCGCGCGCCCACGGCAGCGCCGCCGAAGTGGGGGCGAAGATTCCCGAGGACGGGGCGCCCCACCCAGCTGACCCGGCGCTGATTCCCGAAGGCGGTGCACTCGAAGGCGGTGCAACATCCGAAACCGCGCCGTCGAACCCAGCAGCCGGCAGCGCCGCCGAAGCGGTGCGCCGCAAACTCACTTCCCTGGCCGCCGGCTCCGACCGCCTGATTAATACCCTTACCCTGCCCGGCCGCAGTGGGAAAACTGCCAACTGGCCAACCTGGGCCCACCCCGCGGTGGTGGCCTGCTACCAAGCCAGCGGCGTCCCCCACCCATGGGAACACCAGGTACAAGCAGCGGACGCGATTAATGAGCGCTGGCACACCGTCCTCGCCACTGGAACCGGGTCGGGTAAGTCCCTGGCTGCGTGGCTGCCCATCCTCAGTGACTTGCGTAGCCAAAGTGGCACCCGCCTGGTGGACCTGCGCACCCGACCCACCGCGATCTATTTATCTCCCACCAAGGCGCTCGCCGCCGACCAGTACCATGCCCTGACGCACTTGCTTAGCCACGGCGATGAGCAACTGGGGATCCGCATTGGCACGGTCGATGGTGACACTGCGCGTGAAGCTAAAGATTGGGCGCGCGCCAGTGCCGACGTTATCCTCACCAACCCCGATTACCTGCATTACGTATTACTGCCCGGCAACGAACGCTGGACGCGGATGCTGGGTGGGTTGCGCTACCTGGTGATCGACGAGATGCACTACTGGCGCGGAGTGCTGGGGTCTCACATTGCTCTGGTGGTGCGCCGCCTGCTGCGCCTGGCCCGCAAATACGGGGCGGAGCCCACCGTGATATGCCTGTCAGCCACCTTGAAGAACCCGGCGCAAGCGGCGGCGCGCCTGATTGGTGTGGAAGCTGCGGACGTGGTTTCCATAACCGCCGACACCTCACCGGCCGGGCCGCGCACCCTGGTGCTGTGGCAGCCGGCATTCGCCGCCCCTGAAGAAGTTGATGTCCACGAGTTCCTGCAAAGCTTGGAGGCTGACGGCACCCGGGTGGTGAGCGCCGCGTTGCAGCGCCGCGCCGCCAGTTCGGAAGCCGCCACCCTCACCGCGGCGGTGGTGGAAGCGGGGGCGCGCACCCTCACTTTCGTGCGCTCGCGCGCGGGAGCCGAAGCGGTAGCCAGCTACGCGCGCGACCAACTACTGGACCGCCACCACCCCTACTCCGCGGGGATCTACGCCTACCGCGGTGGCTACCTACCGGAAGAGCGCCGCGCCTTGGAGGCGGCCATGCGTTCGGGGGCGCTGCGCGCCCTGGCCACCACCAACGCCCTGGAGTTGGGGGTCGATATTTCCGGCCTGGACGTGACCATCACCGCCGGGTGGCCGGGTACGCGCGCCTCGTTTTGGCAGCAGGCGGGCCGTTCTGGGCGGGCCGGTGCCGAGGGCGTGTCCGTCCTGGTGGCCTCCGACAACCCGATGGACCAGTACCTGGTGCACCACCCCGACCAGATCCTGGCGGAAGTGGAAGAAAATACCTTCGACCCGGCCAACCCGTACGTGCTCAGCCCGCACCTGTGTGCGGCAGCCTCCGAAAGCCCCCTCACCCCCGCCGATTTCCCCCTGTTCGGTATCAAACGGGAGTTCGTGACCGCCCTCGTGGAAATGGGATATCTGCGCCAGCGACCCTCGGGCTGGTACTGGAACGTGACGCTGCCAATGCGCGCCCAGGATTTAACGGATCTGCGTGGATCTTCCGGGGAAGTGCAGATCGTGGAGGGCTCCACCGGCGCGGTGATCGGCACGGTGGGTAGTGCCGACGCTGACGCGCAGGTTTTCCCCGGCGCCATCTACCTGCACCAGGGGCGCACCTACCAGGTGCGTGAGCTCACGCGCGCCTCGCAACCGGCGGCCGGCGGGGACGGGCGGCACCAGGGGCGCGGTCACGGGGGTGCGCAGATCGCGGTGGTGGAGAAAATAACCACTCGCCTGCGCACTCGCCCCACCGTGCAGTCCACGGTGCGGGTGGTGGCGGCGCACCGGGATTGGATTAGCGAGGACGAAGTGGTGCGTTGGCATGTGGGCGACGTGCACGTGGAGTCCCAGGTCACGGATTTCGATACTTTGCGCATGCCCGGGATGGTGTTCGTGGCTAACACGGTGCTGGGGATGCCGCGTCACCAGTTGGAAACCGTGGCCGTGTGGTGGGAGATGAACGAAGCGGCGCTACTCGATCGCGGGGTGGAGGCGGAGGACATTCCCGGGGCGCTGCACGCCGCCGAACATGCGTCCATCGCAATGTTGCCACTGCTGGCCACATGTGATCGGTGGGATTTAGGGGGATTGTCCAGTGCTGATCATCCCGACACGCTGCGACCCACGGTGTTCGTGCACGACGCTTACCCCGGGGGCGCGGGGTTCGCTCAGCATGGTTTTGAGCACGCCGAGCAGTGGATTCGCCTGACCTTGGAAGCGGTTAGGGCGTGCGGGTGCGAGGACGGGTGTCCGCGTTGCGTGCAGTCCCCCAAGTGCGGTAACCGCAATGAGCCGCTGTCGAAGGCGGGGGCGATTACCGTGTTGGAGCTGTTGGTGGACCGGTGTCCGCCGGTGGTTGGGAGAGCGTGAAGGTTAAAATTTCCCAGTAAACCCCAAGGTTCATCCCATTGCGTCCTCAGGGTGGCGCTTTAGAGTAGAGACATCTTCTCCAGGGGGGACCTGGTTGGAGATAGTTTTTCGACGTGAGATTGCTCCTGTTCGAGCTACTGGGAAAACTCGCACTGTGTTGATGGGACGCAGTTGGGGCCGGGCCTGCGGGTCCGGCCCCAACTGTTTGTCCAGCGCCAGCGCGTGAGCGGGGAAGAACTGGGCACCAGCTGGGCCTGGCCCGCAGGTGCGGCAGTGACGCGAAGGTAGCGGTCGAGACGGAGCCTGGATGGGCAGCGCGGTGGGGTGCGGGGTGCTGGACTTGGCGGCCGCGAGCGCAACAAATGCAAGGCAAACCCACCCGCTATGAGAAAACATTCAACGCGATGCAACTTTTCCCAGGGAACTCCAAGGTTCATTTAATGGCCTGCCCAGACTGGTTCTCTATATTGAAACTATCTTCTCCAGGGGGACCTGGTTGGAGAGAGTTTTTCGACGTGAGATTGCTCCTGTTCGAGCTACTGGGAAAACTCGCACTGTGTTGATGGGATGCAGTTGGGGCCGGACCTGCGGGTCCGGCCCCAACTGTTTCTACCGGTCCACTTCCAGGCCTATTTCTACCGGCGGGACTTGCGCCAACCCCGCGCGCGCTCGCGCCGAAACCCGCAACCCGTCCTCGCCAAAATGCGCCCCCAACCACCCCGGTAACGTCAGCGGCTGGCTAACTTCCACGCGCACCCCGAGCGGCTCCACCACGCACCCGTCCAAGACCACCTGGTTTCGGGCAGCCAACTGCTGCGCCACCGCACACGCCTCCGGGGCGGCCGCCGCAGCCAGCGCCTCCACTCGCGCCTGAGCGCCCGCCAAAGCCACCATGTCGGCACTGGCTTGTACCCTGGCTTTGACGGTGAAAACCGCCGCCCCCGCGATCACCATGCCACCGACCAACACCGCCACCAGCAACAGAGCTAAGGTTGCCACGGTGCCGTACCCGTCCTCGTCCGCGTGCCGTCCACTGCGGTGCCTACTGAGGTCGCGCTGCCTGTTAGCGTCGCAATGCCCACTAGCGCAGCTGCAATTCCGACTAGCGCTGCGCTGCCCGCCGCCACTTCGTTGCCCGCTACTGTCCACCCATCGGCTCCTTCCAGGCACTAACCTCACACTCCACCGGGGACCACAGAGCCACGGGCACACTCACCCGCGCGGTGACGACCTGTGTGTCCTCGCTAATAGCCACCGCGTGCGTGCCGGGACTAAGCCCAGCGGGAGCCGCCTCCCCCACCGCATGAGCCCGCGCGTAAACGGCCGCCAAATGACAGGCCTGGCTGCGCGACCACGCCAGATTCACGCCCCCTAGGATCAATGCCAACAGGGCCACGATGGCGGGGATGGTGACCGCAAACTCAGCCGTCACCATCCCCGCTTCATCTATGTGGTTTCGCCGCACGGTTCACACCTGCAACGCGGTTTCGATAATGGAGGTTAGCAGCGACTGCACCGCACCGGAGCGGATCACCGTCAACAGCAGACCCGCGAAGGCCACTGCCGCAATGATGCCGACCGCGTATTCGGCGGTGATGTAACCGTCCTCCTCACGCTCCACCCCGGCGAAAGCGTAAAGCCAGTCGGTGATGAAGCGGCGGATTCTTTCCATACCACTCATGGTTTCTCCTTCAACTTAGTGCGGCTGAAGCTGCGGGCAGCCGCGTCCCGCTGTTCCCTATCCAGGCTGCGCGGCCTGGGATTTCATCCTGTCGATGTTGCACTGACGCCCACCACTGCCCCGACTCCCAACTGTGGAAAGCATTGGGGTGTGGAAATCACACCAGCAGCGTCACCACCACCGGCACCACCCCCAAACAAATGAACGCCGGCAACAAACACAGCCCCAGGGGGAGCACCAGTTTCACCGCCAGACGCTGAGCTGCTTCGCGTGCCAACCCCGCGCGCTCGCGCCGCCAGCGCTGCGCCAACAACTCCAGCAAAGGCAGCGGCGCGGCCCCGTGGAACCACGCGGGCCCGAGGGCGTGCACCAACGCCCGGTAAGGTCCGCGAAGATGCTGCGTACAGGCCTCCAAATCGGCTCCCAGTTGCAGTAACTTCGCGCTACTTTCCAACCCCGCCACTCCCGCTGCCCGACCAACCGCGCTGATCGCCCTCGGGATGGATGACCCGGCCGCCAGGGCAGCTGCCACCAGTTCTGCCAACACCACGCGGTCCACGCCTTCCCCACCTTGCGAACGCCGAATGAGGGTAGCCGACCAAGCGTGCCCCAGGCTCCACAACGCCACTCCCAGTGCCGTCACCGCGCTGCCCGCACCCAAATCAGTGGCGTATTGCCAAAGCGGTGCCCCCAGGGCGAGGGCGGTCACCACCCCGGCAGCCGGGAGCGCGGTGAGCAGGCGGGCCGTTAGTTGGGGGCCGGCGCGGGCAACCGCCTGTTCCTGGGCGGCCGCCTCCGCGTCCTCCACCCCCAGCAAAATGGCGTCCAAAATGTCCGCCAACGCCACCCCCAGGTGGTGGGTGAGGTGGCAGGCTGCGGTGATGGCCCCGGCCACCGGCTGCAACTGTGGGATGTGCGCTAAAGCGGTGGGCACGCCGTGGTTATCCACGCCGGTGGGTGCGCGCGGAGCCAACGGGGAGAGAGCCTCATCCCAGGCCGCTTCAGCGCTGGCACCGGCCCGCAAGCGGGCGCTCACTTGCGCCAGCACCAGCGCGGCAGACACCGGCGGTGGTTTGCGGGCAACCACATTGGCCGGCGCGCGGTTCCAACGCCGCCACGCTTGCCGGTGCTGCCGCCAGTTAGTGACCGCCAAACCCACCAGGGTGGCGACGCCGAAGGCCGCCAGCAGATGGAAGCCATTAAAGGTGTTCACCGCGGGCCTCCAAAAGTTGCTCTAGCCTGGCCCATCCTGAACCTGGGGTGTGACCATCCCAGGCGGGCACCACCCGCAGTGGCAACGTTGGGGCGAAAACCGCTATCTGGGCCACCCGGCGCTTACCGTCGCGCCCGCGTGCCAAGTGGATCACCGCGTCCAAAGCGGCGTGAGCTTGGGCGTGCACGGTGGCTTCACTCATGTTGGCGAGCGCACCCAACGCCACTAAGCGGGCGGGCACGTCTGCCGCACTATTAGCGTGAATGGTGGCCCACCCGCCCTCGTGACCAGTATTGAGGGCCGCCAGGACTTCGCGCACTTCCGGGCCGCGACACTCCCCCAGGACGATCCGGTCCGGCCGCATGCGCATGGCGGCGCGCAGCAAGTCCACCATGGTTATCTGCCCTTTGCCTTGCACGTTGGCGGCGCGGGTGGTGAGAGTGACGACGTGGGGGTGTTGGGGGCGCAGCTCGGCCACGTCCTCGATACACAGCAAACGTTCAGTCGGTTCGCACAGGGACAAGATCGCCGACAACATGGTGGTCTTCCCACTGCCGGTGGCGCCGGAAAGCAGCACCGAGGCGCGGGCGCGAACCAGGGCGCGCACTAACTGTGCGCTGCGCGGATCGAGACTGCCAGAATCGGTGAGTTCCTCCAGGGTGAAGATCTCCCGGCGGCTGGTGCGCAAGGAGATGAGCGGCCCGTGCAGGGCCGGTGGGCTGAGAGTGGCGTGCAGTCGGGTGCCGTCAGGCAAAGTGGCATCCACAATCGGGGCGGCCTCATCCAGGCGGGCCCCGGCGGCTGCCGCCATACGCACCGCCAGGTCACGCACCTGCGCGACATCGGCGAAGTGCCAGTCAGCCGGTTCCACACCGCCTCCCCGGTCCACCCACACGTCGGTGCCGTTGACCAGCACGTCACTGACCCCCTCGGCTTGCAACAGTTCCAGCAGGTCGGGGGTGGCCCCTGCCAGGGAGGCGCGGGCGTGAGCCAGTTGCCCTAAGGCATGTTCGATGCTGCTCATTGCGGGGGCGGTGGTATCCACCGCGTGCGCCGGGTTAGCGCCGGTAGCGAGGGCGCGGCGGATCGCTGCGGACAAGCTCATCGGGTACCTGCCTTTAAAGACTTCCGCAAGCGCGCTGGCGAGCTGGCGCTGTGGATGGTGGTGGCTCCCAGTTGCTGCAGGCGGGTGAGCGTCGCTTGGGTTTGGAAGCGCCCATTCGGGCCCCGCGCAGCGGCCACCACCCATTTGGGATCAGTCCAAAACGGGTGGCCACGTTCCGAGGTTGGCTCCCCGCCCGTGAAAGCCTGGCAGCCGGCGGCAGTGGCGCGCAGCAGGCGTTCCCACGCTGCCAGGTGCGCGGGGCCGGCCAGCCCGAAGTTCACCACCAGTGGGCGCACTGCCCGCAGCTGTTCCAGCCACGCCCACAGCTGGGAACTGACCGGAGGCGGAGCGGCCGGCCGGTCGGACAGTACCGCCAGCGCGCGGGAAGGCAAGCGCGCGCTGGCTACTTCCTGACCGATGTTCACTTGCCCCCAGGTGACGGTGATGAAAGCCCGCTGCTCGGCCAGTTTCCACCCGGCCGGGTCATCAGATAGGTCGAGTAGCAGCGCGTCGGTGCGCTGGGCCAGGTCCCAGGCGAGCTTCGTATGGGCGAGGACGGGGCGACCCACTTGTATAAAAGCGTGCAGTGGGTAGGTGGTTTCGCAAGTTCCCGCCCGCGCAGTTTTCCCAGACTCAGCGCGCTCCTGTGGGTTGGTTCGCGAGCTGGCGCGCCTTTGGCGCAGCCAGGGTCGTTTCGCGCGCGCACTGGCGTGCGCGCCCGCGAGGGCGCCGGCATGCTTACCTGCCTGGGCCCAGTGGCTGAGCGCAGAGATCAGTTGCTGCGCTTGGGTGGGCCATTGAAAATCGACTCCCAGGTGCAGCACCGTCACCGGGTCGGTCTCGGCTGCCGGCGTGCCCGCGGTTGCCGGTGTGGCCGCAGTTGCCGGTGTGGCCGCGGCTGCTGTGCCCGCCCAGTTGCGACGGTCGGTGACCACTATGCTCGGCGCCCCGTCCTCGTGAAGGAACTGGCCCAACCCAGCTACCACCAGGGCGTCGCGGACTTCCCGCTGCACGTTGGTGTCTTGGCAGTCAACTAAAATGAACATGCTCGCGATTTCATCACTTGCCGGCCCACCCGCCCAGTGCGGGTGTTAGAAATTGTGGAAACCGGTGAACCGCTTCGGATTGGGGATAAGTTCATGACTCAGCCTTCGACTACGCAGTCACCGCGGGCAGCTATTTTCGATTTGGATAAAACCATCATCGCCACCTCCTCGACCCTGGCGATGCAAGGTCCGCTGCGCCGCGCCGGCATGCTCAGCCGCAAGGATGCTGCTCGCTCCCTACTTTCCCAAGTCCCCTACCTGATGTTCGGCGAGGCCCAGGCCCGCAACGACCGGATCCGCGCCGAGCTGGGGCGTATCAGCCACGGGTGGTCGATTTCTGCCCTCAATGACGTGGTGCGGGCCGCCTCCGGGTCAGCGATTAAGCCGCACTGTTACTTGGATGCGTTGGATGCGATCGCGTTGCACCGAGCGTCGGGGCATGCGATTGTGATTGCCTCCGCTTCCCCGCAGCCACTGGTGGAGCCGCTGAGTGAACTGCTGGGGGCGGATTTTATTTTGGCCACGCAGGTGGAAGTGGCCGATGGGAAGCTCACCGGCGAGGTCGATAACTTCAATCACGGCAAACTCAAAGCCGCTGCGGTGCAGCGCCTGGCGCAAAAGCAGGGGTGGAACCTGGCGCAGTGCTGGGCTTATTCTGATTCGCTTTCGGACCTGCCGCTGTTGGAGATGGTGGGCCACCCGGTGACGGTGAACCCCGACCGAGCGTTGCGCGCCATTGCCCGCGAGCGCGGTTGGCCGATACGCCAATTCACGAGGACGGTGCGGTTGCGTCCCGCGCGCGTGGCGGTCCCGGTGGCCGCTACTTCCGCGGCGTTCACCGCTGGTGCGGTGGGCGGCTGGTACTTGCGTAAGTGGTTGCGTTAGGTCAGTTGGCCGGCTTGGACGCGGCGCAGTAGTTCGCGGGTGGGCTGGTGGGATTGCAGCAGCAGTTGCAGCCAGTGGTGAAGCCATTCGTTGAGTTCGTGCGCGCCCAGTGGGCTTGCTGACAGTGGGCCGGCCGGTGACTGTGATGGTGGTGCCCCGGGCCGCAGCGACTCCGGGTCTGGCGCGCCCGCGCCCAGCGCGGCGGCCTGCGGCACCTGCGACTCTGTGTCCGCCCCTTGGGTCGGTGACCACAGCGCTTCCCAAGTGGGCTCCCATTGCCAGGTGCCGGTGGGTTCGAAACCACTGCTGGTGAGTTCATCGCGCACCATTATTCGCGCCACTTCCGCGCCTCGCTGCGAGAAGAACGGCTGGCGTAGGGCCGACAGCAGCGCCAGCCCGGTGCGAATCGGCGCGGGAGCACTCAAGTTCAGGAGGTTCTCAAACTGCTGCCAGGCGGCCGGGTCCGAGGGAATCCCCACGTCCCTACCCGGCGCGCCGCCACCCGAACGCCCGCCCCTACCCTCAGCCCGCGGCCCGTCCGCCAGGTTCGCGGTCAGCAGGGCGTGGATTTTTGCCGCTCGGGCCTTGGCTGCCAACCGCGGGCGAGGGCACGAACGCTCCCCCCGTCCTCGCACATTCAAAGGCTCCCACTGCTGGGTCACCCACACGTGGGCACGCCAATACGCCCACCCCGCCAACTCCGACCGCTCGTTTTGGACCACCAGTAGACGCAGGTCCCGGTCGCTGATCTCCACCCCATCCAGGCGGGCCCCGGCGGCCGCACTGGTGATGGCGGCTTCGGCGCGACACGCCTCCCAGTTGCGGCGCAAAGCTTCCGCGAAACGCAGGGAAATAACCATCTGGTCCAACTGCCGGAAAGCTTCCACCACGGGCTTTTCCAGTGACAGCTGCTGCGCCCACGCGGGGGTGCTTTGGGAAGAGGTTGGATTCGCCATGTTCCCAGGATACGGGGCGCGCCGCGCGCAATCGTGACCACCCGGCCCCGCCGTGGGCCGCAGACGATTACAGTAGTGCTTATGAACGCGCCGGCCATTAACTCCCCTGCGAAGTCTCGCCTTACCACTTGGGACGAGGACGTATTCGGACGTCGCATGAGTTCACTGGTGGCGTTTTGCGTCTCCCCTATCATCATGTGGCTGCTGCTAAGTGCCATCACCAGTTTGCAAAGCGTGGGGGCCACGGGCTTGCCACTGGGTTCGCCCGGTGGGCAGTTGAGTATTTTGCTGGCAACCATTGGGATGCTGATCATTTCGCAAACCGCGCGTTGGTCCGCGATGGGGTTGTTCATCTTGACTGGGTGGGCGGCAGCCTTCACGGTTTACGTTGCGGCAAGCATGGGGTCCGCGCAACTGCCGCAAATCTTCGACGATCAAGCTTTGCTGCAGTGGAGCTATTTCCCGGTGTTGATTTTCACCATTTGTTTGGCTGCGTCGCTGGCTACTCGCCGTGCCCGGCTGCAGCGCCTGCGGGCGGCACGCACGTGCGCCGCGGCGCCGCAGAACTTGCAGTTGGACGCGGAAAACCCCGCCCAAGCCGACCACGCAGATGCGGCGCAGAACTATCAGGCGGACCAGACCGACACGCTGCAGGAGCGCGATACTGACCCCGATCTTGCGGCCCAGGACACCCCTCCCCTCACCCCAAACCCACGTCTCGTCTCGCCGCGTTGGGCGTGGCCGACTACCCTGCTGGCCTCCGGGCTGGCGCTGCTGGCGGGCGCGCTGGTGTTCTCCTTGGCGCCGCGCACTTCGGTGCCACTGATCATGCAGCACCCTTCGTGGTACCTCAAACTTGAAGCCGCCCCCACCATCGCGGTGATCGTCTTGATCGCCACTCTCTTTGCGCTGACGTGGCTGGCGCACCTGCGTCCCATGCCGGTACAGATCGCCGCCTGGGTGCTGATGCTACTGCCAGGGCTGGTAGTGATTCCGCTTTTCACCACCGTCATCGGGTGGATGCCCACGCCCGACGATGGGTTCGCCATTTCCCTGGCAATGTCAATGCCGGTTACCGGGATCTTGGGGGCTACCATTGCCGCCACCACGCAGGCGCTGTTTGCGCTTTCAAAGCCTGAGGACATCGCCGCCCGGCTATAAGCCGCGTTGCCCTGCAGCGCTTGCGGTGGCAGGGGTGCGGTGCCCGTTATTATCATGATTTCACACTGAAACTTGTGCGGTTTTGCGGCACGCCTTGCGCATATTGAGGCTGGTAACCGCTAGCGTGGAGTTGTAAATACCAGGAGGTACCTCATGTCTGATCCGACCCAGCGTCCCCACGACGACGAATCGGGGGCGCCCGCTCCCGATTGGCTGCTATCCAATGACCGTCCCGAGGACGATCCCCACCCTGACTTGCTGGACCCCACTTTCGAAAACGATCCTTCACCCGCTCCCGCCGGCACTGACGAAAACCTGCGTTTGCAACCGGGTGGGGGAAGCGATTTTTCTGACGATACTTCCGACATCATCGGCATCGATCACCTCGCCGACGATGCCGCGCCGGTTTCTTCCGGTGCGGTCGACACGTCCTCGGCCATTCCCCACGCGCAAGCACACACCGGTGAGGAGACGTTCGCGGATGAGTTCGACGCCCAGCCGCTAACGGCCGACCCGCTTGAAGACGTTGATGACCGTGAGCGTGACTTGGACGCGGATTACGACCGCGACCTGGACTTGGATGAACGCGCCGAGGTGGAACCTGCCACCTACCCGCTGCTGGCGGACGAGGGTGAAGCGGTATCCGACCCGGACGCCCCGCGTGACGTGCTGGCCCGCCGTGACCTGCCGGCGGAGCCGACTGAGCGGCGCGAGTACGACCTCAGTCGCCTCAACCCTGAACCGGTGGATCCGCAGCCGCCGCTGGACCGCGAACGCTCGGTGTGGGATGAGCCCGAGGATGAAGCCACCACCGTGCAACGACAGTCCCTGCTCTCTCCCGACCCGGTGGATGAAACCGTGGTGGCAGCGCCCGCTACTACCACCTCCTGGCAGCCGGTTGAGGAAAAGCCCCGCACCACCGATGATGCTCTGTTCGAAGAGTCCTCCGTGGTGCCTGACGTACCTTCGCGCGCCTCCGCCCGCATGTGGTCTTTCTTGCTGACCCTGCTGCTGGTGCCGGCGGCCTGGTACCTGCTGTCCGACGCTGCGGCCCGCCTGACCCTAGCTGATGGTAATGCTTTCGAAACCGGTGTCATTAACCCGGCGGCCCTGTTGGAGATGGCCGGTGGCCTGGTGCTGGTGATCGTGATCTTGGCGTACCTGGTGCGTTCTTCGCTGGGAGCGTTGATTTGGGGCTTCGTCCTGACCGCCGTCGGCGCCACTTTCCTGGCGGTTCCGACGATGGTTAAGGACTACTTGGCTCCCGCCCAGGAGTGGCTGCACAACTGGAATGCTTTCGGCGGGAATGTTGCCCACCACATTGAAGCCACCGGCTTCACCGGGATCCTGCTGATTTCCGGGGTGGTGCTGTTCGCCTTGGGGATTGTGGCGATCCTGGCGCGCCGTGATGGCCGCCGCGAAGCAGAGATCCGCGCCCAGATTGAGCGCCTAGCGCCGGGGACCTTCTCCGGTCGCCGCAAGCGCCGCTAGTTTTTACTACCCCGGCGGGCCGCTTCCCAGGTGGAGGCGGCCTGCCGCTTTTTATGCGTCCTTATGGGCGAGGACGCTCGCGCCGGTGGGGCAAAGCTGGTTTAGTTGGCAGGTGCCGCACTCGGGGGTGCGGGAGTGGCACACTTCCCGGCCGTGTTGGATCAGGCGGTGGCACAGGATGGTCCAATCAGTATTGGGCAGTGCCGCGGCGATGTCGCGCTCCACTTGTAAGGGCTTGTCAGAGTCAGACCAGCCCAGCCGCCGCGCTAGGCGCCCCACATGCGTGTCCACGGTGATGGCGGGGACCGCGAAGGCGTTGCCCATCACCACGTGCGCGGTTTTACGCCCCACGCCGGGGAGTTTTTCTAGTTCTTTGCGGCTGCGCGGCACTTGCCCGTCGTGGTCTTCTACCAGCTGCACCGCCAGTTGTTTGAGCTGTCCCCCGCGGCGGCGTTGGAACCCCAGGGGTTTCACTATGTCGGAGAGTTCTTCCGCGCTGGCACCGGCCAGGGAGTAGGCGTCGGGGTAGCGGCGGAACAGTTCCGGGGTGACGGTGTTGACCCGCGCGTCGGTGGTTTGGGCGGACAAAATGGTGGCGATCAGCAGCTCAAAAGCGTTGCGGTGTACCAGTGCGCAGTGTGCGTCGGGGTACATGCGTGCCAGTTGCGCCGCCACTTCTTGCGGCTGGTTTTCACCGCTGCTGGCGGGTGGTTGCTGGACCATTTGTCACCTCCCTCGCCTTTGAATTTACGTCACTTGTGCGCGGGTGTTCACGCGCGGTGAGAAAAACCTATAAACTGGTGAGAGTAGTCACATGCATCGCTTGTGGCCAGGTTCAAGCAGAAAAGTTCATTTCACACGATCGGAAACACGATGCCGCTCGTGCGAGCGGAGATAGAAGGTGACCGTGGAAGGCAACTACATCAGCCAAGTGCCCCTATTCGAGGGCCTGGATGAAGAACAGCAGCGCTCCCTGCGCGCGAAGATGGGGCAGACCACTTTGCGTCGCGGCGAGGTGCTCTTTGAAGAAGGCGACCCCGGTAACCGCCTTTACATCATCACCGAAGGCAAGGTGAAGCTGGGCCACACCTCCTCCGATGGTCGCGAAAACCTCCTGGCCGTCCTCGGCCCGGGTGAAATCATTGGTGAACTGACCCTGTTCGATCCGGGCCCGCGTTCCACCACCGCCACCGCGGTCTCCCCTGTGACCTTGCTGCACTTGGATCACGCTGACCTGGTGGTCATTTTGGACACTAACCCGACCATGAGCAAGCACATGCTGCGCGCTTTGGCCCGTCGCCTGCGTCGCACCAACGAGTCTCTGGCTGACCTGGTGTTCTCTGACGTTCCTGGCCGCGTGGCGAAGGCGCTGCTGGACTTGGCGGACCGTTTCGGTTCTTCCACTGACGAGGGCGTTCACGTCCCCCACGATTTGACCCAGGAAGAACTCGCCCAGCTGGTGGGGGCTTCGCGTGAGACGGTGAACAAGTCCCTGGCTGACTTCGTTTCTCGCGGCTGGATCCAGTTGGAGGGCCGCGCGGTGACGCTGCTGGACCTGGATCGTTTGGCGCGTCGCGCCCGCTAGAGTCGGTACCTGGCGGAGGCCGGCGCGCCCTCTAGCGTCCCGCTAGGGTCGGTGCCCTGCCAAAGGCAGCCCCGCCCTCGTGAATATTTGAAGTGGCCCGCCACTTGACCCGCGTTGGTCAGGTGGCGGGCTTCGCTATGGGGCGAGGACGGTGCGGAGGTCGGCAAGCCCAGATTCCGCCTGGGACACCCAGCCGGGGACGGGCACGAAAAAGCGCCCCAGCGCTGGGCTGGGGCGGCTCGTTTGGTTTAGTTATCCAGTGGTCGTTTCATGTAGGCGACCAAGCTCTCGGCGTTGTTAGGAGCGGGGATAACCTGGACCAGCTCCCAACCGTCGGCGCCCCACTGATCCAAAATCGCTTTGGTGGCGTGGATCAGGAGCGGCACGGTGGCGTATTCCCATTTCTGCATAGTAAGCATCCTACCTTGCTGCCAGGCGCGGGTCGATATTAGGAGCGGACGCGGGCGAGGACGCGCGGCACCTTAGGGGTGCGCAGTTCCTCCGCCAAGGGGTCTTCGGATTCGCGCAGCCAGGTGAGCCAGTCAGTGATGTTGGTGTAGTGACGCAACATGGCGCGACGTTCACGTTCAGTTAAACCGCCCCAAACCCCGAAGTTAGCTTCGGATTGCAGCGCGTCCGCCAGGCATTCCAGGCGAACTTCACAAGCTAGGCAGCGGGAGCGAACCTGGCGTTGTGCGGCTCCTTGCACGAAGAGTGCGTCAGCTGGTTCAGATGCGCACAGTGCTTTGGCGGCCCAACTTTGATCCTCATCGGAATATTCGTAGGTCATTTTCACCCCATTGTTTAGCCGAGTGCGTTTGCAACTCGCTCTAATGTGACCATACACACAGTTTCCCCTAAAGGGCAAATCTGATTTCTCTAACCGCGCTATGCGGACCTAATTATCCCAATTACGGCCCGCACAGCGTAGGCTGGGAACATGTCGAAATCCAAACACCGAAATGTGCGCAAAGGTCAGTTCGTGACCTTAGTTGGGACCTTCTTGGTGGCCTCCATGTTATCGGGCATTTTGCTAGCCGGCTTGGTGATACCGGCAGCAGGTGCCGGAGGGATACTAGCTAAAGCGGGTCCGCGGGTTTTTGAGACACTGCCCGCTGATTTCGACATCCTCCCCCCCTCTGAGCTATCTGTCATTAAGGACATCAACGGCACCGACATTGCGCAACTGTATGCGGAAAACCGCATCATAGTTTCCCTCGATGACATGTCTCCACACCTGCGTGACGCCATTGTCTCTATCGAAGACCGGCGCTTTTACGAGCACAAAGGTATCGATCCTGAAGGCATGGGCAGGGCCTTCATTAATAACATTTCTGGGCGTGCCATCCAGGGTGCTTCTACCCTCACCCAGCAGTTCGTGAAAAACACCCTGTTGGAAGCGGGGATTCAAAAGGGCGACCAGGACATGATTGAATCAGCCACCGAGCAAAGTGTGCAGCGTAAGCTACGGGAAGCCCGCTTCGCCCTCGCCTTGGAACAGAAAATGTCGAAGGACGACATCCTGGCTGGCTATTTGAATGTGGCACCGTTCGGACCCAATATTTATGGGGCGGAAGCAGCTTCACGCCTGTACTTCTCTAAGTCCGCATTGGATTTGGATATCCCGCAGGCGGCGTTGTTGGCGGGGATCGTGAAGTCTCCTAACGAGTACGATCCACTGAGTTATCCAGAAGAAGCGGAGAAACGACGCAACACGGTTTTGCAAACCATGTTGGCGGAGCAAAAGATCACGCAGGAAGAATACGACACGGCGGTTGCAACTCCCATTGCGGACACTTTGAAACCCTCCCATTCGCGTCAAGGTTGCGCGGGTGCCGGCACGGCTGCTTTCTTTTGCGAGTACGTCCTGCAAAGTTTGTTGGAATCACCTGCCTTGGGTGAAACCCGTTTGGAACGTCAACAAAAACTGTTGCGCGGTGGCATGACCATTAATACGACGCTGGACTGGGGGCAGCAAAATAAGGCCGTCACAGCCATCCAAAACCACATCCCCACCAACGACCCTTCCGGAGTCAACACCGCGATTGTTTCACGCGATCCCCGCAATGGTTACATCGTGGCAATGGCACAGAACACCAACTATGGGGTTCCTTCCGAGGATGATCCCAGTGCCACGCAAGTGTCTTACGGGGTGGATAAAGCCCATGGTGGTGGCGACGGTTTTCCGGCGGGTTCAACTTTGAAGCCTTTCACCCTGCTGCAGTGGTTTAAGGAAGGACACACGGCGTGGGAAAGAGTGGGTAACCACTCCACCCAGTTCTTCCCGGAAGAGTGGAATACCTGCGCTCCTGAGTACAATAGCCGCGTTTGGGACGTAGGTGACGTAGGCGGTAAGTCCGGCTCTTTCAACGCTTTGTCAGCTACCGAGCTATCGGTGAACCGCGCTTTCGCGCACATGGCGTCGAAGGTGGAACTGTGTGGCATTTTCGATGGGATGAAGGCCTTAGGTATCACCGCTCCGGATGGTTCCGTGATCCCGCAGCGACCGGCGAATATTATCGCCGCTGAAGCCACGCCACTTTCCATGGCGGGCGCTTTCGGGGCGATCGTACAGTCTGGGAAACTGTGCCAGCCGATGGCGATCACCCAAATCCTGGACCGCGACGGCAAGGAAATCGCGAAGTTTGAACCGCAGTGTTCCCAAGCTGTAGATGCCACTGCGGCTGGTAAGACTGCGGAGGTGCTGCGACGTACCGCCGACTCCGGTAGCTACTGGAATACTCGCATCGGACGTCCGATTATCGCCAAGACCGGTACTTCCGACGACAGTGCCAACGCCTGGCTAGTGGGCGGTACTCCGCAGCTAATTACCGCAGTTTGGACCGGTTATGCGAATAACTCGTCTAGGTCAATGAGCTATCAGCAGATCGGTGGTCGTTACTATGGCCCGGTCTACGGTGGCACCTTGGCGGCGCCGCTGTGGCAAGAGTACATGGCCAGTGCCGTGGAGGGGATGGAGGTATTAGATGTGGAAGGTGGCAACCTTGGTTCGCCCCCCCCCCCCCCCCCCCCCCCCCAAAACCCCGGATCCGAAGCCCACTGAGAAGCCACAGAAACCCCGTTAGGGTGGCGCGAAGGAGAGGCGATGGCTAACCAACTAACCAAGCTCCTATTGCGGACTGCGGCGACCACCGGCGCTGCCGCTGTAGGGGCATTAGCCTGGTCACAGGTGGAGCGCGTCAGCCCTGTGCTGCGGCGCTACCTGGTGACCACTGGCCGCCCAGCTTCCTCCCCCACGCTGCGGGTGCTGCATATTTCTGACCTGCACCTGTTCCCCGGCCAGGAGTGGCTGGTGGAGTGGGTGCGTGGGCTAGCTGAAGAAGATTTCGACTTCGTGGTCTCCACTGGCGATAACTTCGGGTCAGTTGACGCTTTGCCCATGCTCCAGGATGCTTACCAGCCGTTGTTGGAGTATCCGGGTGCGTTCGTGCTGGGGTCTAATGACTACTACTCGCCGCGCGCTAAACCGTGGGTGGCGTACTTGTCGAAACGAGTTCGCTCGCGCCAGCCAGTGCGCAATGTGCCTGATCTGCCTTGGTATGAGATGGCACAAGAGTGGACGGATGCCGGGTGGGTGGACCTGTCGAACCAGGCGGAAACGCTGACGGTGACCAACAGTTCGGGACAGGACCTGCGGTTGGGGCTCATTGGGGTAGATGACCCTCATATTCGCCGCGATCGTATGCCCGCCACGCCGGACGGGTGGGGCGATGCTACGACCCTGCGTCTGGGGCTAACGCACGCACCATATCAGCGGATCTTGAACGAGTTCACCACGTTAGGGGTGGAAGTGGCGTTCGCTGGCCACACCCACGGCGGGCAGCTGTGCGTGCCCGGGTACGGGGCGATAGTGACTAATTGCGACGTGCCGCGACGCTACGCCAAGGGCCTGCACCGCTGGGGCTTTGGCGGGGATAGCTGCGCCCTGCACGTGAGCGCCGGTTTAGGCACCGCCATGTATGCGCCGGTACGCTTCGCCTGCCGCCCGGAGGCGTCGCTGCTGACTATCCGGTGACGCGGACCGGGTGTCCCCGGTCCGCTCTGCTCGCGCTGCTTGTCGGCGCGCTAGTGTGTTCGTCTCCCTCCGCCCTGTTAGACCGTACGCGGGCGTGATTTGGCGAGAGCGCGGTGGAGAGGGTTATACTGGTCTAGCTGGAAAGCACGGGGTGTGGCGCAGCTTGGTAGCGCGCTTCGTTCGGGACGAAGAGGTCGTGGGTTCAAATCCCGCCACCCCGACCAATGTGTTGTCCCAGGACATCGTTCCTTCGATGTCCTGGGATTTTTCGTTGTTTTGGCACGGGTATGTTGGCTCTTCGGATTTTGGCGGGGTGTGAAGGCAAAAAGGTGGTGAAGATGGTTCATGCTTAATGTGTGAAAAGAAAACCTGAATCCATCTTCACCATCACTGATTCTAACGCTAGGTTCTGCTGCATGTTTAGGTGACAGTTCCATGCAGCCTGGCCGGCCGCTGTTTGGTTGATTGTTTCATATTCGAGCGGGGTGAGCCGCCGGAGGCGTTTTTGTCGGCGGCGCTGGTGATAGCGGCGCTCAATCCAGGTTATGATCGCGATGGTCAAATCCTCACGACTGGCCCATGTTTTAGTGTTGAGCACATTGCGTTGCAGCAGGGAGAAAAACGACTCCATCGCAGCGATATGAAGCTGAAGCGCAGACTCGTCTGAAGAACCCAGCGGGCGGGGCCATCACTGGTTGGACGCGCTCATCATCAGCGGTTAGTGGCTTGGTTATGCCGGCACGAAAAAGGGTGCAGAGGTTTTCACTCATGGTGACTCCTGAACTTGTCGAACTTCCCAACACCGGGTTCGGTGAGGGCGGATCTTCCTCTAGGAGCACCACGAATCGACGTGTGGTTGCTAGCCAGCTAACTAGAGGGCTTTACGCTGGACTTCTTGATCCGGGTTCAGGATACACCGAATGGAATGTGAAGAAAAGGGTTGGGCTAGTACGCGAGCGGTGAAGGGAGTTGTGGGATACTGTTCCGTGGCGTAGCCGATAGAACCACATCGTGAGCTATGTCACATGCATCGCTGCACGCACACACCAACTGCTGTAATTGGGACATGGAAAATCCAACATACGGCTTCAATGATGTGCCGTCAACAGTTGATCAGGTAGACGTTTCGCGCTATGTGGACGGTTTGGCTGACTTTATGAAGGCTTGCCAGACACCTATGACAATAGCTGTCCAGGGAGACTGGGGTAGCGGTAAGACCAGCGTCATGGAAATGTTGAAGCATTCCCAGCGCTTACCCAAGGAAGACTACTGGGCTATAGACTTCAACACTTGGCAATACTCGCAATTTGATTTAGGCGACAGGCTGGTATTCTCCCTCATCGGAGCCATCCTTGAAGGGCTGCGAAGCAAACTGCCTGAGGAAGAGTCTGGCGATGACGACAAAACAGCGAAAACCAGGAGGAAGATTCGCCGAGTTGCTAAGACGGTGGCTATCAGTGCCGTCCGTCAAAGCGCAGGACTAGTTCCGTACGGGCAGCAACTCTTACAGATCGCTGATGATGCGGCAAAGGCGCATAAAGAAGAGGATCCGTCTTCAAGGACTGAAGACGATAGGCTAGACATGATTGATGAGTCGGTAAAGTTGATCACAAGTCTACGTGATGAACTCAAATCGATTATCTCCGATGTCTGCGGGAAAAATTTGGGGCGAGTTAACGGTAGTTTCAAGGCTCCGAAGCGAATCGTGGTGTTCATTGACGACCTGGACCGCCTTGAGCCGGCACGCGCAGTTGCAGTCATGGAAGCCATCAAAGTCTTCCTCGATGTTCCCAACTGCGTGTTCGTCCTCGCCATCGACTTTGACGTGGTGCTGCGCGGTGTGCGCGAGAAGTATGGCGACGACTTCAAAGAAGATAAGGCGCGAGCTTTCTTCGACAAGATCATCCAGGTTCCGTTCCATCTGCCGGTAGCCGCGTATTCTGTGAAGAAGCTACTGCAAGCCGGCTTGAAATCTGTAGGTGTTGAAGTCAGTGATGACGCGGCTGAGCAGTACAAGAGAATTGCACTCAGCTCTTCCGGGGCGAACCCCAGATCTATTAAGAGACTGATCAATACCTTCGGATTGATCAAGAAGATACGTGGTGTTGGGAGCCCTGCCTCTGGCGCGGTAGGTAGCGGTAAGGAATCTCTAAGAGCGAAGGATCTGCATGTCTTTACCATCCTATGCTTGCAGACGTCCTTCCCAGAAGTGTTCAGTGAGATCGTTAGATCGTTCGGTAACAAGACGTTCGATGAAGCGCTCGAGAAGTTTTTCCAAGAGAGAAAGCCTGAGGATTTGGCAGAGCTTGGCATCTTGGATTATCGTTATGAGCGATTCAAATCTTTCGCCAACGAGGTGACTGAAAACTTCGCCTCTGATGCTCAAGGTAAGAGCATCACCATCAATGAGGAACTATTCAAGCTGGCTCTGGCGGATGCAGCGGTGACAGCGGTCGGAACAGCTGACGTTCAGGGGATGGCACAGAGCGAAGCATTTCGGGCGTCTCCTATCGCAGATATTAAATATCGCTGTGCCGTCTGGCGTGAAGCTGGGTACACCAGTGCTATAGAGCTTGGCGTTGCCTTCGAGCAAGGCCTGACTCAAGTGCTGAGATCGGTAGAGGCTGGCGTTACCAAAAGCGACGGGTATTGGAGCTATGAGTGGGTTTCCGAAGGGAAGTTACAAGGGAAACGGTACTTAGAGCTTCAGCCGACGAAGTCCAAACGCGTAACTCTGAGGTTCGGGAAATTCATCGACGCTGAAGCTGCGGAGGAACTCTGTAAGGAGGTCGAGGGCGAGTTTCCTGACTCGATCACCTATAAGCAGCGTGTTAACTACAGTCCCCCCTTCGAGCTACATGGCATCACGAGCCCGAGTATGGCGGAAACTGTCGGTCAACGTGTGGCAAAGCTCTATACTGATCACGCGGGAAAACTAGGATCGTAGACTTCTAGCCTCGGGCGCTTCTCTACTACGGTGTCAAACTGGAGGTAGGGGAGAGCCCGACCTTTTGGGGAAATGTCGAGCTTGGAGCCAAGAGCCTTACCTTCGTTTCGCGGCGATGCTAGTGAAGCACCCTCTTCTATGGCATTTCTTGCAAACTTGATTCGGGGCTCCACTCCCAACGGCAACCGTTTGGGGTGGAGTAAGCGAGTTTAGTGATGCGATATTTCGCTGAGCTGATTACAGGTGAGAAGTCGCTGGAGGAATGGACGAGCTCAGGGAAATCTCCCTTACTAAGATTCTCGAAGTACAGTCCTGGGGGTAGTGTGCCGTATTCGATAGTGCGTTTTCTAGTACAGGGACTAACGCACGTAACAGCTACGTTACTTAGAAGAAGTGCGGCCTCCCCCGTATTGGAAATAATGATTCCCCAATCGCCTTTCGATCCGTCGGCTGGTTTGGTTGTGGCCCACCACGCTTGTAGGCAGGCGCCGACGCTGAGCAGGTCGCGTTGACGTTCACGCTTATCCATCTCGTCTTGACGGCGAAGCATTTCCTTTTCGGCCTCGGCGGCGCGGCGATCGGCAGCCTGAGCTTGCCGGTTCGGTCGCCAGGACACAATGAGCGAGACGATGCCCAATCCAGTGCCAAATAGGGCACCCGCCCATTCACCTAGGGTTCCGAACTTGATCACCGGAACTATTCCTACTACTTCTCAGCTTGGGCTTCAGCGGCCTAGGCAGCAGCGCCGACAATCCCAGCGGTGTTGAAGAGTTTTGCGGGGACGATGGGGGTGCGCAGCTGCAGCAGCAAAACTTCTCATGCCTCTTCGACACCCCACCGCCGACGACGAACAGGTCGGGTGTAAACAGCATCTCCACGTGCGAGTAATAGCGCTGCAGCCGCTTCGCCCATTGCTCGAAAGTCCAACCCTTTTTATCACGCTGCCCGGCGGAGGCACGCTTCTCCGCGTCTTTGCCGTCTAGTTCCAGGTGCCCGAGCTCCGTGTTCGCCAGCAGCTTGCCGTCAAAAACAATCGCCGAACCGATCCCGGTGCCCAGGGTCGTCACGATCTCCACGCCAGGCACGTCCTTCGCCGCACCGTAACGCACCTCCGCGTAGCCGGCGGCGCAGACAAACAGGCTTGGTCGCCTCACACCGATCGAGTATGAAACAATCAACAAGAAAACAGCCCTCAAAGCTGCATAGAACT
>JAEWEQ010000006.1 GCA_023389315.1 Actinomycetes bacterium
ATCAACTGGAACTGCGCTTTAGCGTGGGGGGCGTCCTTCGCGGACACCTACCGACGCTGATCACGAGGGCGAGGCGGGCGTTGGCAAATATTGGCGGATGAGTTGGCCTGTACGCCGGATTCTGTCCCAACGAGCGTTACCGTCCTCGTTATGGATGGTCATCTATCTAGGGCCGCTATCACTAACGGCCTCCAGCAACCTACCCGTATGCGACGATGGATCACCGCTGCTGAAGTCGCCTTCAGCGCATACTGCTTGGTCTTGCTCCCGGTGGGGTTTACCTAGCCGACTTGGTCACCCAAGCCGCTGGTGGTCTCTTACACCACCGTTTCACCCTTACCGCGGCATAAAGATGCCCCGGCGGTCTGTTTTCTGTGGCACTGGCCCGCGGGTCACCCCGGGTGGCTGTTAGCCACCACCGTATCCGATGGAGTCCGGACGTTCCTCACCCGCCCCGCAGGGGCGGCCGCGACCATCCAGCCAACTCATCCGCCCCACTAGTGTACCCCCAGAAGCGGGTAAACTAACCCCCATGTTGATACTGCTACCCCCTTCCGAAGGTAAAACCGCTCCCGCTGACGGCCCGAAACTGGACTTACCGCAGGTGGCGCCGGGCGGAGAGGAACTACTGGAGGCCCGCGGTGAAATCCTCACCCGGCTGCAGGAAGTTTCCGCCCGCGAGGACGCGCTCGACGTCCTCGGCGTGGGCCAACGCATCCAAGGGGAAGTGGAAGCCAACACCCGGTTGGAGACGGCCGCGTGCGCGCCGGCGCGCGAAATTTACACCGGGGTGCTTTACGACGCGGGTGACCTGGCGCACGCGCCCAGCAGCGAGGACGTGGCGGTGCTGGTGCAGTCCGCTCTGTTTGGAGTGGTGGACCTAGAAAGCCTGATCCCCGCGTACCGGCTGTCAATGGGCGTGAAACTGCCCGGCGTGGGAGCGTTGGCCAGCTGGTGGCGACCACAATTGGAAGAGCTGTTGAATGGTTTAGCTGTGCAGCACCAAGTGGTGGTCGATGCCCGCTCCGGTGAATACCGCAAAGCCTGGCCGGGGGTGAAAGCTGACACCGACCTAATCACCGTGTCCGCCGTACGCGACCGCGCAGGGAAACGCTCGGTGGTATCGCACGAAGCCAAACGCTACCGCGGGATCCTCACCGGCGCGCTGATGCGCCGCGGTGGGCAGGTGGAAAACAGTGTCGATTTCGTGATCGACACTGCCCGCAGTTTGATTGGCGAGGACGTCACCGGCGTGGAAGTGCGAGAAACCAAGCACGCCTTAGACCTGGTGATCGTCACGCCATAGGACTTGGCGGCCCCGCTAGGTGTAGGGATACGCGCTCGGCTGCGCGGGCGGGCCACGCCCACCGGGCGCAGAAAAACGCGCCCGCCCTACTCGGTGGGAGATTTAACGACCAGGCACTCCAGTTCCTCACTGAAGTAAACCTCGTCGTCCCCCAAAGACATAATGCCGTGCCATTCCTCTTCGGAAAGGTCGGTCATCAAGCCCACGATCTGGCGGCCCTTGGCTTCCAACACGCCCAGGCCACCGGTGCGGGACCGGCAGTATTCGTACTCGTCAAGAATCTCCCCCGCCAAGTCGCCAGCGAGCTGACTGCGGGTGGTTTCCTGCTGCTGGAGTTCCTCCCCAACTTCCCCCAACGCACCGTCAAGCTCAGCCTTAGCTTCCTGCTGCGCAGTCTCTAACGCGGCCATCTGCGAAGTGATGGAATTAACATTAGAGTTAGCTTTCTCTAAGACATCCATCAAGGTGAGGAGCTCGGTTTCCAATACTTCGCGCCGCTGCGCCATCTGGTTCAGCTCATACTGGATGGCTTGCAAGTCCTTGTGGGAGCCCTCCCCCGCCGCCAGGCGCTTCGACATGGCATCTTGGCGGGCCACCAGGCGTTCCAAGTCAGCTTCCACCCGGGTGACTTCACGCTTTTGGTCCCCTGCATGGGAGCGCGCAGACACGCGAGCGCGTTCCAGGTCCGCGTGCCGGCCTTTGAGTTCTTCCAAAGTCGCCAACGCCGGATGTTTGCGCTGCGCTGCCCGCAGCTGGGCGATACGAGTATCAACCTGTTGCAGTTGCAAAAGCTGAGCTTGTTGAGCGCGGGTAGCTTCCACGTTTAATCCTCCCTGGCGTGAATGGTCCTACTCGATTGTACTGCCCCCGGTGGTGGGCAAGTGCAGCGCCCACGGTTCCGTCACCGTGGTGGACACTTCCACCTTGAGTTCGACGCCGGCCTTCTTCGCCGCTTCCTGTAGATCCTTCGCGAGGACGGGCAACCACAGCCATTCGGTGGCCCAGTGAGAGCCACATACGAGGGCGGGGGCACCCTCCAAAAGATGCTCACTTGCCGGGTGGTGGCGCAAATCCGCAGTGACATAAACGTCTGCTTCTAACTCGCGCGCCAAGTCCAAGAATGAGTCCCCCGCGCCGCCGGAAACGGCGACGCGCTGCACCGGGGTGTCCAACTCCATGTTGTCGGGGACACCAACGAAAATCCCATGCGGACCGGCGGGGAGATTTTCCGCCACGCGCTGGGCGAAGTCACGCAGCGGCATGGGGGCGGGGAGGTTTTCGATGCGTCCCAGGCCACGGGGCCTGCCGTCCTCGTCCACGTCCTTGGTTTCGAATGGCTCCCCCTCGATGCCAACGGCTTTAGCTAGGGCCCACGCCACTCCCCGGGCGGCGGAGTCAGCGTTGGTGTGAGCGTTAGCTAGGGCTACGTCGGCGCGGATCAGGTCACGCACCATGCGGCCCTTCGCGGTCTGGGAGGAAACGAAACTGGTGCCGCGCAGGAACAGCGGATGGTGGGTGATGAGCATGTCGGCACCAGACTCCACCGCTTCCGCAACGGTGGCAGGCACCGGGTCAACCGCCAAGACGATGCGCTCTACACGCGCGTCAGGTTCCCCCACGATGAGGCCGTTTTTGTCCCAATCTTCTTGCAAATGTGGTGGGTAAAGAGCGTTGAGCTGCGCCATCACGTCCGCCACGGTCCAAGTATTACTCATGCTTCGAACCTAACACGTCTGCCGGTTTCACGCGGCCCGGAAGTACCGCTGCCAGGGCCACGGTGACGGCGCCGGCCACTGCGACCACGCTCAATCCCCACTGCAACGAAGATGCTGCTGCGATAGCACCCACTGTCGGAGCCGTAAGCATGAACCCCAGTCGCATCAGCCAAGACACCACGGTCAAGCCCGTACCTGGCTGCAAATGCGGGAGGTTATCGGCTGCATGCATGGCAGCGGGCACCAAGGTGGCGGAGCCGAATCCGGCAGCCGCGAAACCCGCGAGCGTCACCGGGATGGTCGGCCACGCGATAGCGCTACCCACACCGAGGGCGATCAGGGTGGCACCGAAGCGCGCGACATTGCGGTAACCCCAGCGGTTCACCATGGGGTCGCCAGCGAGGCGGCCGATGAACTGGGCTCCCACGATGGCGGGAAAGCCGAGCACAGCGATCTGGGTGGCTGCGTGGAGGTCACGCCCCAGGTAGAGGGTGGCCCAGGAGTTCGCCATGTCCTCCACCATGGCACCGGCCGTAGCAATCAAAACCAAAGCAAGTAGCACGAAAAACACCGATCGCCGGCTCCATCTGTGGGCAACCGAATTCACGGAAACCAAGGCTGAATCCGCTGGTCTACCGCCATCGACGACACTTGTTTCGTGATCCGGGGCGGCTCCCCCGCCCTCGCCACTATCCGGCAAACAGCCCCGCCGCGCCCACCACGCTAGGCCACTGCAAAGGACAGCGGAGCAAAATAGATGCCACCGCACTGGCACAGCCAAGGCAATCGCACCTGCCGCCATCAAGCCACCAAACACCGCCCCCAATGACCAAATCGCGTGAAAGCCGTTGATAATCGAACGCCCATAGCGGCGCTGAACCTCCAAACCGTGGGTGTTCTGAGCAACATCGGTGATCGCGTCAGCCGCTCCCGCGACCGCTAACAAAGCCGCAAACAATGCTGGCACCGGCATTAGCACAGCAAATACCAACGCGCTCGCGGTGACCATCGTGCCGAACATCGCGACCCGGCCCGCACCAAACCTACGCACAAACCAGCCCGCAGCCAGACCCGCACCGATAGCTCCCGCCGGTAAAGCAGCGACCGCTAAACCATAAATATCGTCCGGCAACGCGTAAGACGATTTAACCTGCGGGAGGCGAGGAAGCAGATTCGCAATCACCGCCCCATTGGTGAAGAAGAACACCGCCGTGGCTAAACGTGCTCGGGATAACAACGCGCTCGGGGCCAAGCTCCTACCAAATGCCATAGTAAAAATGCTACCTTGAATGCTCGTAAGCGCCGCCGCAGCCCCGCCTGCCAGTAGCGCGAGGGCGGCACAGACCGCAGTAAAAGGAAACCGGACTTGACCAAACGCCCCCTCTTCAGCAACCCCTTCATCCCGGCAATCGTGTACACCGCCGCCATGACGGCCGCCATCGCCACATCCAATTACCTCTTCCACATACCCTATGGAGCACCGGGGTTCACTACCGTCATGATGCTGCCACTAATGGCGGTCACGGCGTTTACCCTGTGGGTCGCCAAAACTCAAAACATCAAATGGATTGGAAACTGGCGAAGCTGGCGCGCCTGGGCGTGGGTGGCCCCCTGGTTACTCGTGGAAGTTATCCTCGCTACCGCCCTCGCCTCTCACCTGTTTAGTCAACCGCGACTTTTGAGCACAGCTGTAATCACCCTCATCACCTGCATCTTCGTCGGAATCGGCGAAGAAGTCATGTACCGAGGTGTAACCATCCAACTAACGCAAAAGTACCTAAACATCTATCTCGCTATGGCGCTATCAGCGGCACTGTTTTCGCTGCTCCACGCAGGTAACATACTGGGTGGCCTTAGCGGCCCCGAGACTATTGCACAGCTCAAAGACACTCTGATTTTTGGCCTGGCACTAGCTCCCATTGCCATTCTTTCCCGCACTCTAATACCGCTTATAGTTATGCATGCGGGCTGGGACTTCCTCATCCTAACCACCCATAACATAGCGGAGCTAAAAGGCTACGTGGCGATAGCGTCCCTAGTGGATAAATGGTGGATGATCATCGCCATGATCATCGCCTGGACGCTGGTTTTCCTGAAACACCGCACCAAAGGCGCGAACCAAAAAGATTGATTTAAGCCCCTGGCGCGATGGACACGCGAGCGATCTGGGCGATATCCACTGCTCGATGGCGTTGGATGGGCTTGCGATGGTCCCAGTAGCTCACCACCCCGGACTATCCGAACAGCCTTCAGATAGTTATTCGTTCTATGTTAGGTTGGTGGCATGTTGGCGTCTTCGGTACTTCCCCTCGTGTCGGACACCACGCGTCTGCGGCGCATGACGGACGCGGATGCGGCGGCGTATGCAGACGGTACGGCAGATGACGCTGTGCGTAGGTTCGGTCATCTTCCGGAGCCTGAGTACACCCCCGAATCGGTACGGACCATGATCCGCGAGGTGGTGGAGCCCAGCTTGGCCGATGGCACGTTGGCTGTGCTCGCTCTCGCGGATGCCGAGTCTGACGAGTTTGTCGGAAGCATGGTGATGTTCGATATCGGCACCGAGTCGGCGGAGGTGGGCTTCTGGATCGCCCCTGAGCAGCGTGGCGCTGGTCATGCCACTCGCGGTCTTGACTTGGCCGCCACCCTTGCTCAGGACTCAGGGTTGAGCGCTTTGACTGCCCGGACCGCCACCGCCAATTCAGCCTCCCAACAGTGCCTGATCAACGCTGGGTTTGTCGAGACTTCCCGCCAAGCTGACACCACGCCAGCAGACGTACGCGAGGAACTCATCCACTACCGCCGCAGGCTCTACCCCGATCCGCACTGGCCGCTATCCACTGACCGGTTACGGCTACGGCTTCACCAGCCAGAAGACCATGCCTGGCTGGAGGCACTCTATTCACGTCCCGAGGTCGCCAGATACTTGCTCGATGGCCCGTGGACGGCCGAAGACACCGACACGAACCTCACCCAGCGACTTGAAAGAACCGGCCTCGGTTCCACGAGCGGCGCCCTGGCTTTGGTGATCGAACATGATCGCCTCCCAGTCGGCGATGTCGCCTTGTGGCTGACTGACCGCGTGCATGGACAAGCCGAAATCGGCTGGGTGCTCGACCCTGATCATGGTGGCCAGGGGTTCGCGTCCGAAGCCGTTCAGGCCGTCCTCAAGGTGGGATTCCAGCACTACCAACTACACCGCATCACTGCGCAGATGGATGCTCGCAATGCCCCCTCTGCCGCCCTGGCCCAACGGGTCGGGATGCGTTTGGAAGCCCACCACGTCGAGGACTGGTACAGCAAGGGGCAGTGGACCAGTACCTTCGTCTATGCATGTCTGGCAAGCGAACATGTCACTCCACCCCCTGCCACTGTCTAGCTGGAACGACTTGTCTGCATCCATGTGGGTGAGGAGGTCGCATTAGCAAGTCTGCTCTTCGATCAGTGGTGCAGGAAGTAGCCGCCAAGATGTATGCCCGCACCGACGACCTAGGCAAACGCCTCGCCATCCAAGCCTTCTACCAGCGCATCCTCATCAGCGAAGACGAAAAAGCGGCGATCCAGCTCAACGAGCCGTTCGCCGCCCTCACACCCACATCTGCCGATGTCAGGTGTT
>JAEWEQ010000039.1 GCA_023389315.1 Actinomycetes bacterium
AGCGGCGGCATACCTGCGGATTTTTCGCTTCGCCGTAAAGAACGCGAAGGCATCGACGCGCTGTTGTACTACGCATTCGATATCACCGAGGACGGTCGCGTCGAACCCAGCGACTACCTACTGCATAATGAGCTGGCTGACGCCCTGCACAAGCTGCTGAAGCAGGAAATCGAAGGAAGTAACGCCTAAAGTCGCCCGCCGACCTCGTTATGGGCGCTCCCGCGTGAGCGGAGCGTCAGCATGGCTGCCACAATCCCACCCAGGAACCCACCCAGGTGCGCCTGCCACGACATGTTGCCGTTGGGAATGAAACCGGCAAACAAGGTGAAGGAATACGACACCAGCAGCATCACGGCGACCGAGAAGCGCAAGATTTTACGCCCTCGCCGCACCTCGAACCAGGGCGCGGTCAGCAGGTACCCGAAGTAGCCGAACACTAGGCCCGATGCCCCGCCGGTGACAGTATTCGTGGACAGCACCGTGGTCACTAACCCAGAACAGATCGCGGCGAGGACGGTCACAACCGCCCAGCGGCGCCGACCTTCCACCGCCACCAAAACTCCCAGCAGCAGTAGGAAGAAGGAGTTGCCCACGATGTGGGGCAAGTTAGCGTGAATGAAAGGAGAGGTGAACCAAGTCCAGATGCGGGTGAATTCACCAGAGGGAATTCCCAGGGCGTAGAAAAGCGCGGGTCCGGTGATCAGCTGCGCGATGAATACCACCCAAATAACGGCCAGCAGTAACAGTGGTGGGAGAAACCGGGAAAATGCAGAGCTGAAGGCGTCGCGCGCGATTGAGCCCCAAGAGTCGGGTTCATTGGCGGCAGGAGGGAGCGTGGAGCGGCGCATCATCTAATCCTGTCGGTGCTGGGCGGCGCGCTCGGAAGAGGGGCGGGTCACCAGGGCCGACGCAATCGCCGTCACCCCTTCCCCGCGTCCGGTGAAGCCGAGCCCATCGGTGGTGGACGCGGCTAAGTTGACCGGGGCGCCCACGATTTCGGTGAGCCTAGCGGCCGCTTCGGCGCGGCGTTTACCCAGGCGAGGACGGTTGCCAATCACTTGGACAGAGACGTTAACGACTTCCCACCCGTCCTCGCGAATCAGGCGCAAGGTTTCGCGCAGCAACTCCTCCCCGGAGGCCCCCGCCCACTCGGGTCGGGAAGTACCGAAGTGGGTGCCCAGGTCCCCCAGGCAGGCGGCGGCGAGCAGTGCGTCGCAGCAGGCGTGGGCGGCGGCATCGGCATCGGAGTGTCCCTCGAGGCCGACTTCGCCGGGCCAATGTAGGCAAGCGAGCCACATGGGGCGGTCAGAGTCGGGGGCGGCGAAAGCGTGGGTGTCGAAGCCGATTCCGGTGCTCAACTGGGGGAAAGTCGTCATGGGAATAACCTTAGAGGAAAAGCCGATTCGGTGGGTTCGCTCGCGGTCCTCCGGGCTGGCCCCGGGCGTGATTCGATGACCGCACAATGGCAACGAGGGCACCGCAAAACGGCAACGAAGGCACCGCAGAACGGCAACGAGGGCACCGCAGAACGGCAACGAGTGCTATGCTCTTGGCATGGAAAACCGCGGATTAGCGCGCCATCAAGAGGCAGAAGCTAGGCAGATCATGGAGGAATCTCCCGTCCTCGTGATCTCGGGCGCCAGGCAAGTGGGCAAGAGCACGCTGATGCGTCAACTGTTGGAGGGGCGCGGAGACTGTCTGATCGTCAACCTTGACGAAGCGCGTTTGCGCAGTGCTGCCCAGCAAGACCCTGATGGTTTCGCCGATCAGTACCCCGAAGGGGTGCTGGCGATCGATGAAGTTCAGCGGGTGCCGGAACTTTTCACGGCGGTGAAGGCAGCGTTAGAGCGTAACCGCAGGCCAGGACGTTTCATCTTGACCGGCTCTTCCAATCTGGAAACTCTTAAAGGGCGTGAAGAAAGCCTGGCAGGTAGGGCCCAAACTCTTAACCTACGCGGGTTGAGCCAAGGTGAGTTAGAGGGTGTGAAGGAGGACTTCGCCGAGTTCGCTTTCTCGATCACGACCGACACGAACGGCCTACGTACCGCTGACCCGGCGGATACTTTGCAACGCTCAGACTATTTCACTCGGGCGGTGCGCACTTGTTTCCCGGAGCCGCGGCTGAACGAAAAAATGCGTCAAGGAAACTGGCTGCGCAACTACGTTAACCGCGTCTTGTCCCGCGATGCTCAGAATTTAGAGTTGGTTCAATACCCTGACCGTTTGCTGCCGATATTGCGGCGCTTCGCAGCCAACCCGGCGGCAGAGCTGGTGGCTGCCAGCGTGGCGCGTGACCTCGATATTCCCCAACGCAGCGTGCCCAGCTATGTAGCGGCATTGCGTGACGTTTTCTTCCTCGATGAAATTCCCGCGTGGAGCCACAATCTCTTAAAGCGGGCGGTCAACAAGCCGAAGGTCATGTTCCGAGATGTCGCGGTTGCAAGCTACCTGGCAGGAATGGATGCCGAAGCGTTGGAAGCCGATATTTCTAGTTCCCTCACCGGCGGACTGATTGAGAATTTCGTCGTTTCCGAACTCGCGAAGCAACAGGATTGGTCTGAAATCGAGTTCGAACTGTTCCATTACCGTGACCGGGATGGAAACGAAGTGGACGCCATCTTGGAGGATCGGGCACGCAACATTGTGGGCCTTGAGGTCAAGTGCACCACCTCTGTCAGTGCCAAGCACTTCAAGGGTCTGCGTTTCTTGCAAGCGAAAGCGGGTAAGAACTTCCGCGCCGGTATCGTGCTTTACCTGGGGGATCAGTGCCTGCGCTTTGGGCCGGGATTATGGGCGCTGCCGGTGGAAACCCTGTGGCGCCACCCAGTTGGGCGGTAGCGCGGTTACTATAGTGCGGTGCGCTCGGTACAATTGGGGCGTGACTTTACATCTGTATGACTCCGCCAGCCGCCAGCTCCAGCCCCTCCGGCCGGTGCACGAAGGGCAGGTGCGCATCTACCTGTGTGGCGCCACCGTGCAGGGCAGCCCCCACATTGGGCACCTGCGTTCCGCCGTGGCCTACGACACCTTGATCCGTTGGCTGCGCCGTAAAGGCTTGGACGTCATCTACGTTCGCAACATCACCGACATTGACGACAAGATCTTGAACAAGTCCGCCGAGGCCGGGGTGCCGTGGTGGGCCTGGGCGGCCCGGTTCGAGCGCGAATTCGCTCAGGCCTACGACGTCCTGGGGCTGCTGCCTGCGACTTTTGAACCGCGCGCCACTGCGCATATCACCGACCAGATCGCCCTCGTGGAGCGTCTGATGGAACGCGGCCACGCCTACGCGGACGGCAACGGGAACGTCTATTTCGACGTGCATTCGCTGGGGGACTACGGCTCGCTCACGCACCAGAATCTGGAGGACATGCTCACCACCGAGGACGAAAGCCAAGTTGACGCCGCCACCGAAGCTGGCAAGCGTGACCGGCGCGATTTCGCCCTGTGGAAGGCTGCCAAACCCACCGAGCCGGACACGGCGGCGTGGGATTCCCCGTGGGGTCGCGGGCGCCCCGGCTGGCACTTGGAGTGCTCGGCCATGTCCCGGCGCTACCTGGGGGAGGAGTTCGACATCCACGGCGGTGGCATCGACCTGCGTTTCCCGCACCACGAAAACGAGCAAGCTCAGTCCCACGCCGCTGGATGGGGGTTCACCCGCCTGTGGGTGCACAACGCTTGGGTCACCATGAAGGGGGAGAAGATGTCCAAGTCGCTGGGCAACTCCCTGGTGGTGTCCGACATTTTGCAGCGCGTGTCCGCCCCGGTGCTGCGCTTCGCCATCGGCACGGTGCACCACCGCGCCACCGTGGAGTATTCGGAAGAAACCTTGGCGGCCGCGGCCGCCGCGTGGGAAAAGCTCACCGGCTTCGTCACTCGGTTGGAAACCCAGCTGGCCAAGCAGTCACTGCCGGTTTTCTCCGACGAGGATGTGGCCGCCCTCGACGTCCCGGAGGCGTTCGCGCAGGCGATGGACGATGACTTGAATGTGGCCGGAGCGATGGCGGTGGTTTACGAGCAGGTGAAGGCTGCGAATGCGGCTGCCGCTGCCGGACAGTTCGCCGATGCGCACGCGGCACTGGGACAGGTGCGTGCCATGCTGTCAGTCCTGGGTCTGGACCCGGGTAGTGAGCAGTGGCGCGAAACTGCGGCCGGGGATGAGCGCGCCAACACCGCTTTGGACACCCTGGTCGGTGGTTTGATTGAGCAGCGCGCCCAGGCGCGGGCCGCCAAGGATTGGGCGCAGGCCGACGCGATCCGCGACCAGCTCACCGCTGCCGGCGTGGTGGTCGAGGACGGTGCCGACGGAGCCACCTGGCACCTGGCATAGTTTGCCGGGGGTGAACCGTCTTTTGCGTTTCCAAGGAACCTCTCCAGGCGGTCGGAGCTTGCGTAAAAGACGACGTGAAGTGACTGAATGCCTGCGATCTGAGGGTTGCTTTGCGCTGCGAGTTTTTGGATCTACTGCGCGCGGCGAGGACGGCGTGGAATCTGATATTGACCTACTGGCTAGTTCAAAGAACCCCATTGGACTGCTCGCTCAATCGCGGATTGAGGCGGAGCTAACCGACATGTTGGGGGTAAAGGTCGATTTCGCTGCGCAAGATACGCTCCGCCCTGATGTCGCCGACCGAATCCTAGCTGAGGCAGTACCGCTATGAGCCGTAAGCAAGAGTGAGGGACGCGACCGCTTCGGCTAGCTCTTGCTGGTATCGGGGTTCGAAGTCGGCCACCATTTGCTCGGTTACGAAACCGTCGCCGTTTAGAGCGCCGGCAAAAGCGCCACCGACGGCCGCCAGGGAATCGGAATCGCCGTGCGTGTAAACCAAGTCCCGGATTACGGTCATCGGGTCGTGCGGATTGCGGGCAAATGTTGCCAGGGCGGTGGTGAAGGTTTCTTCCGCGACCCAGCCGTTTCCGAAGAACTGGCACGGATCGCCCTCGTCGGAAATGAAAAGCTCCCACTGGTCGCGAATCATTTGGATGCCAGCGCGCTGGAAATCCACGTGAGACTGGTGCTCAGCCAACAACGGGATGCTACCTGCTTGCTTCGCGCACTCGTTCGCTAAATCCACCAACTCTAAGCCCTCCACCGGCTGGGGGAGCGCCGCGAGCTCGCGCACCAGCAGGGTGCAGGCAGCCGCGCTCACCCAGGAAAGGGGGTGGCCGTGCGTCACTTGCGACTGCAGCACCGACAGGGACGCCAGGACGGGCACGGGGTAGGGGAGCAGGCCCAGCCAGGGGGCGCGCATAATGGTGCCGCACCCCTTGGAATCATTCCTGGCAACCGGGGTGGCGGTGGCGTTACCATCCAGGCTTCCGAGGGCGATCATGCAGGTGTCTCCAGGAGCGCGATCGTTGTCAGGGTCGTCGTAGAAACGTAGGTACTGGGTAGCGAAGGCATCGCGCACCCGAGCTTGCAGTTCCCGGTCGCTGGGCAGATCGGAGAGGTCTTCGCCGCGCAGCTGCGATATCGCTTCCAGGGTGTACAGCGACATCTGGGTGTCATCGCTGACTACCAGGGGCCGCGGGGGAGCGGGCTGGGCGCGCATGATGGAAGCGTAAGAGGTGAACTCGGTGACGAATCCCCAGGCATCGCCGAAAGCCAGGCCGTATACCGCCGCGCGAATGCGGGAGCCACGCTCGGCAGTGGTGTGGGACGGTTGGGTGTTTATCATTTCTACCTCCGAACGGTTGCGAGGGCGGGAACCTAAGCCATCACGAGACTCGACTGGACCTGTTCCAGAATACTGAGCAGGTAGGACATTTCGATTGCCACCCTTATGCAAGACTTCGCTCTGCGCTGGCAGGCAAGCAGGTGTCAGCTAAAACGACTTCGGCGCGGCAAGTACTGAGTCCATTGGCCTGACTGAAGCCCCAGCTGGGAAGTAACCTGGTAGGTAGGCGATCCTCATGCGGGGCGTCGCATCTCCCTAAACACAAGGCGCGCAAGATGAGTAACAGTTACGAGCAGTGGACCCAAGATCCGAACACCGGTCAGTCACACTTGTGGCGCTGGAATGAGCAGACGCAGAACTGGGATTGGGTGTGTTCCTATCCCGCGTCCGAGGGCGATCAGGTCGCTGGCAGCGTGCCTTACCAAGCTGATCCGCGGGCAGCCGCGCAAGAGGTGCGCCAGCCCGTCGCAGAGGAAAACTGGCAATACCCAGTGGGTCAAGAAGCCCCCGCGCAGGAGGCATACGTGCCCGCGCAGGATGTGCCCGAGTACGAAGCCCCCGCGCAGGAAACCTCGCCTGAGGTAACGGCCGCGTATGAACCGGTGAGCGACTTGGAAGCCACCACTTCATTCGATCCTGCTGAACAGCCAGTACCGGCCGAGCAGTCCGCCCCGGCCGAGCAGTCCCACCCGGCTTTCCCGGCTCCGCAACCTGAGCCGACTTACCCGGCTGCGCAACCTGAGCCGACTTACCCGGCTGCGCAACCCGCCGCATCCGAACCCGCCCCGGTCGCGCAGCCCGCCCCGGTCGCGCAGCCCGCCCCGCTCGCGCAGCCTGAGCCTGCAGTCGAACCCGCCGCGACCGCCCAGACGTACGCTGCCGCCACCGCCCCCACCCTGACCGAGCAAAGCCCGAAAGGCGACGGAAACGGGGGCCTCGTTAAAATCCTTGTTGCCGTCCTCGCACTAATCGCGCTGGCGGTGGGCGGATACTTCGCGTACAAATACTTCTTCCAAAAGGACAACGCCGAATCCGATAATGCCGCGGCGACCGCCCTCGGAAATGGTGTCCAACTGGCTTGGCAATACGAAGTCGGTGACGTGGATAGCAACTACAACGCGGTCATTAAAACCCGCGAAGACAGCTTCATCCTCCTCACCCAGCAGGATGCCAAACCCGTCTACCTGGTGTTCACCACCGACGGAGCCTCCAAACCCAGCGAGGTTGGGGTCAACCCGCTGCCCGAGTGTGACGGCGGCAAATACGACCTTAAGGACGGCAAGTTAGACTGCGCCGACAAACGCGGCATCGACCTGGGCGCGAGCTTGAAACCCGCCACGCAGAGCGCGGCGGGCAGCAGCGAAGTACTCTTAGAATCCGATAGCCACTCCCTACTGATGCTCCACCAAGAGCCCGGAAAAGAGGAGGCGAACGCCAGCGAATACTGGATGGTCGCCACCGAAACCGCTAAACGCAGCGACGACGTGGCCGCCATGTTGAAAGACGCCGCTTGGGCAGTGGAACTGGTGAACCCCACCAGTGCCGCGCCGGGCAAGGCCGGGGTGCTGACTTCCACGCAGGCCGGTGACTCGAAACTGCTGGTTCAGTACTTCACTTACGCTGCGAGCCCGCAACCGCAAGCCACTATCCCAGCTCCCACGAAGCTGAAAGCGGCTGCAACTCCCTCGCCGACCCAGAGTGCAACGCCGAGTGCCACTCCCACTGCGGCAACTACGGAAGCGGACGGGCCGCTGACGAATACGCACTGCACGAAGCACAACAAGATCTGCTTCGACTACCCCGCTAATGCCCGCATTGAAGAATCCAACGTGATGCTCAATACCGGGAAATCCGCTCCCGCCAGTGATGATCCGAAGCTGACGGAAATGGGAACAGTGATCGCAGCCGATGGGACCGTCCTGGTGCAGTACATGGATAACTGGCAAAGTGACGACGCGTGTAGCGGGTCCGTGACCGTAGAGAAGTCGTGGCCGATCAGCCTGTCGAACAATGCCGGACGCGCCGCGGCAGTGTCCTCCGGGGTGACGAACGAAAACGGGAAATACACCGCCCAGCTGTACGCCACCAATGACCCCAGGCTGATTGGGACTAGCGGCTACCAAAGCTACGACCAGTGCGTGTACTTCCTGGTGCAGCCTTCCGCCTCTGGCAGCAAGTCGTTCACTTGGTTCCAGGTGGCGGACGCGGTCGAGGCAAGTAGCGAGGGCGAAGCGCTGGCCGCGTTGCAATCCGAACGTTACCAGCGGGCTTTGAATATCCTCAAGACCCTGCGCAACGAGTGAGAACGTCGGTGGGGAGCCGCAGGCCAG
>JAEWEQ010000045.1 GCA_023389315.1 Actinomycetes bacterium
GAGAGCCGAGGGCAAGCGCCACAACGCGGCGGTCATGTGCTTGGCGCGTCGCCGACTGAACGTCATGTACGCGATGATGAAAACAGGCACGCTATACGAGCCCCGAATCTCTGCAGCTGCTTGACAACCACCATAGGGACACCCCCCGGCCAGGCCGGTACCAACTATCCGAAATGCCGCGGTACCACCTTTCCGAAACAGCGGTACCAAGTACCCGCATTTAACAAGCAGTCAGCAAGGCTGCATAGAACTGTCACCTAAACATGCAGCAGACCCGACACCCCGAACCACAGCATTACCCCCAAAAACGCTAGACAGCTAGCCTCCACCACGTAACCCGCGATCACAATCGGCCGCCGGGGAAGCATGTCCGCAATCGCCGCTAGCGGCAGAGTAAGAATCAACTGGGTTAGCAGCGTCGCTCCTGCAAGTAGCGCGGCCAGAAAAACCGAACCCGTAGCAGACAAAAACGCTAACGGAAGCGCCACCTGCACAACCGCATCAGCGATCAGATTGATCAGCGTCGTCGAATAAAGCCTACGATAAACACCCATCGAATTCTGCGACACAAAACCTCACCTCACAAGATACATCAGATGTTTAGTGCCCCATGTAGGTACGCGGGATTGAGTGAGTGTAGACCCAGCGATCAGAGGCGGTGGACAGGTTGGCGGGAGTGTGCATGACGGGCGCGGGCTACTCTTGTTCTAGGGGTCGTAGCTTGCGGATGTCTTCAACGCGTGAGTTTGCGATAATCCACTGCGCGGCATCCGGGTCGATGCGCATGGCGGTATTTCTTAGCGCTGTAGCATAACGGTCAAGCTGTTTAGTCTCAGCTGTTGTCGGTACCGCGTTGATGATGAGCGGTTCTTGGTGGGAAGCTCGGTTGCGTAATTGACGGATGAGTTCTACATCAGATTCAAAGGCGGCTCGGTTGCGTTCAGAGTAATGCGGCATGCCCCCATTGTCGAGGTTTATGAGTGCTCGCCAAATAGTGACTTCGTGACGTTTGGTCAACAAGAATCGCCAGTTGTCGAACGAGAGCTCCGCAATGACTTGATCTGCGGTGGCCGTGCGCCCGCGTTTTTTGAGTCGGCGCTCAACTTTCGCTACGGAGTTTTGGAAGGCACCGTTGAAGTGGTAGACGCTGGTTGCGTGATACCAGTCAGGTTGACCATAGTCTCTGGTGAGGTGATTGTGTATGAAGTTACGTAATAGTACCTCGATGTGGCCGACATCCTCCAGAAATGCCTTGGATAATCTTGCGTTCCAGATGTAGAGAAGGTCTGGTCTAGATGCAGCTGCGTAACGGTGTAGCCGCGGTGTTGAAAACCAATTCTCCAGAGACTCCAGGCTCGCTTCTGACTCTGGAAGATGGTATGCTAAGTGGCAGAGAGCCCCGGATTGGTCAATGTCGCGAAACATCGATATACCACCGGGGCTATTGCTCTGCTCCGCAACTGCCTGATTGTGCTCACTCATTAACTTCCTCCTCGCCACCGGCCTCTGCCCTCGACAGGTGGTTTTGATTATCTCAATACGGCCGTGTGATCAGAGTTCAACTAACCACTATCACGGCTTCGACCGCGCGAAATGGGGCTGGCAATGCGTTTATCCTGGCTGGTCCACGACCCCATGACACAGTCGGGGCTTAGGCATTGCCAGCGGTGTTTGCGCCACCTAAGCGCCATGGGTCTGCCATAGACAGTTAGATCGGTATAACACACACTGGGTCGGTCTTTCACATAGCCCCTACTAGCACAACGCGGACAACACCGGTCAGAGCCAGCTAGCTCGATTTCAAGTTCCTGGTGTGAACCGTCACGGTGGTAAGCCAGGAATTTAACGTCTTTCAAACTCACCAAACAAGCCAAGATAGCGTTAGAATCTGTAATGGTGAAGATGGATTCAGGTTTTCTTTTCACACATTAAGCATGAACCATCTTCACCACTTTTTTGCCTTCACACCCCGCCAAAATCCGAAGAGCCACTATTGCGCGCTCCTCCGAACGTTTGCTGCCAGGATTCGCGCACCCGGGCTGGGTCTTTTATCGTGCCAGGGTGCTCGAGCACCCCGCCGGGTGCAGCACCGTTGGCAAAGAAACTCGCGCCGTAGTCCTCGGTGGCTTGAGCTAGGCCGATGGCGTTCCTAGCCATCTGAATCGGCGAATACCCAACCAGGCCATCAAAACCCAAGCCAGGGACATGCAACACATCATGAGGGGTCAGTCTGATGGTCTTGTACTCGCCGGCTGGTTCATCCCACGTGGTCTGATACTCGTAATACAACTCGTGTGTGTCCAGGTCACGGTCAACGCTCACCCTGTCCGGCGTCAACGGGTAGAGCGCCACGACTTCGCCTAGGCCGTTGCGGATCACCTGGGCGAACGCATTACCCCAAAGAAGCAAGTGGGTCATGAGGGTTTCGCGGAAAATGAACGAAGTCATTTCCGGGTTCGGCTCATCATGCAACAACCCGTAGAGCGGATGATCAGTTGCCTTCACCCGTGACCCAGACGTATCCGTCCGATACACATGCAACGGCAGGCCAGCCACCGCCTCAACCAAGATCCGCACACACGAATACACCGCAGTCAACTGCATCGCGGAGCGCTCCGTCACCACCCGCCCACCGGCCGTGGTGGGGCAAAACAGAACCGAATGCGTGCTGCCAATGTGGCGATCGGTGGGTTCACGGCTGGTAGTTCCTTGCAACCAGGAGAACAACCCCATAACCGGTGACCTTTCTAACACTTACACAACACTAAATGCGTGCTACACTGACACTACACGGCAACTAAAGTGGTTGCCATTAGAACAGGAGGAAACCATGTTCACCCCAACTAACAAGAAATTGACCATCGTCTACCGCCTTGGGCAGTCCCGAGGACTATCGCCGGCGGAGGTGATCCGAGTTCACCGCGCACATGCTGATAACCCTGAAAACGGGGGGCGCGTCCTCTTCACGACTGGTCGAGGGCCGGCGGTAGACAATCGAGACTTTGTCAAGCACCTGATTCTGATGGCGCCGGACGGGCATGTGGCACTCTTCGCCGACGTCGTGGCAGTAGGAAATGGAAACGTAGAGACGCGACCCGAAGGATACGACCAGCCCTCGCAGTGGGAGACGAAGGACAAGCCACATTGGTTTGCACTCGACAACCTCCGCGAGGGTGCGATACAGCGAGGTGAGTTCACCGCAGCTGGGGGCAAAGACCTTCTTGATGCACACGGAGGAGCCGGTCCGTTCGTCTACCTCGACAATCCTGACGTCGAATAGGTCACTCCCATCGCTTGAATATATAGAGTGGGCGGGACTCCCGAATTTGGAGTACCCGCCCATCTTTCATTTCTGGCTTCACAAGAGCAGTAACCCCGCCCGTCATACACACTCCCGCTTGTTTGTCCGCCGCCTCTGATGGCGCGGTCTAGTGCCATGATGGTGGCGACGACGCCGTCGATTTTCTCGGTGGACTTGGCTTTGTCGGGTTTGATGTTTCCGGCTGGGTCGGTACGCACGTGAATGTTATCCACCATCCACGCGAGTACCGGATGGCCGCTATGAGCCAAGCGTCCCTCTAGAGCGAGTTTCATCAGTTCCTTACTAGGTGGACTCATGTCACGGAAGCCTTGCCCGAAGGGCACGACGGTGAAGCCGGCATCTTCGAGATTCTGGCTCATCTGGACTGCGCCCCACCGGTCATAGGCGATCTCCCGGATATCAAACCGAGTCCCCAACTCTTCGATGAAGGTTTCGATAGCGGCGTAGTGCACGACGTTGCCCTCGGTGGTGAGCAAGTGGCCTTGGGTTTGCCATTGGTCGTAGGGCACGTGATCCCTGGCGACTCGCAGCGACAGGTTGTCTTGCGGTATCCAAAACCACGGCGCGACCACGTATGGCTCATCATCGCCCTGGGGTGGGAATACGAGGACCAACGCCGTGATATCGGTCGTCGAGGCGAGGTCAAGCCCGCCATAACACGCCCGCCCTTCCAAATCTGAAAGGTTAACGGAGCCGGAGTTTTGGTTCCATACGTGCATGGGCATCCACCGCACGGATTGTTTGACCCACTGGTTCAGGCGCAGCTGGCGGAAGGTGTTTTCTTCGGCTGGGTTTTGCTTAGCTTGCTCACACGCCACCCGCACCTTCTCGATCGGAACGGTCACACCCAGGGAGGGGTTGGCCTTCGCCCAGACTGTTTCATCGGTCCAGTCGTCGTCTTCGTGGGCGCCGTAGATGACCGGGTAAAACGTCGGATCGCTCTTTTTACCGGTGAGGATGTCGGAGGCTTTTTGGTGGTACTCGTAGCAAATGCTGTGGGTGTCGGTGCCGGCGGTAGTGATGAAAAAGTACAGGGGCTGCGTGCGCGCATCCCCACTGCCTTTGGTCATCACGTCTACTAAGGCTCGGTTTGGTTGGGTGTGGAGTTCGTCGAAGACGACCCCGGAGATGTTGAACCCGTGCTTGGAATACGCCTCAGCGCTAAGTACCTGGTAGAAGCTGTTGGTGGGTTTGTAGACGATGCGCTTTTGGGAGGACAGGATTTTCACGCGCTTCGACAGTGCTGGGCTCATGCGGATCATGTCAGCCGCGACCTCAAACACGATCGAAGCCTACTGACGGTCAGCCGCACACCCATACACCTCAGCCCTCTCCTCACCATCGGCACAGGTCAGCAGCAGGGCGATGGCGGCAGCGAGTTCACTTTTGCCCATCTTCTTGGGTATTTCAGCGTAGGCGGTGGTGAATTGGCGGAACCCGTCGTCTTTGATGGTGCCGAAGATGTCGCGCACGATTTGTTCTTGCCAGGCCAGGAGTTTGAAGGGTTTGCCTGCCCACCGGCCTTTCGTGTGTTTGAGGGCTTGGATGAACGCGACCGCAAAATCCGCCCGAGCCTGATCATAGGCTGAGCCTTCCGCAAGGAATCGTGAGGGCACATAACCAGCGGGCCTAGGGGCATCTTCCAGCAAGAAGCACCCCAGATGCTGGGGTGATGAATTGAGGTACGGGTGAGCCCCCGGAGTCGGGCGGTCTTGTCCTGGCAGCAGGGGCTGGGTGTTAGGCAATTTGGCGGGCTGCCGCGCAGCATTCTGGGTCCAGGCCCGCCGTGGTGCAGGCGGCCTCGGCTAGGGCGAGGGCTTCGCGTTTCGTCGCTGCCGTACCTACCTGCTGCCATCCGTCAAGGGTGCAGACGCGGGCTTGGAACACCCCGACCGTTTCCGCAACCCCGAAACCCGCACTCACAAGCGAAAACACCCATCCCGATCCGCCACCGGGCGTTGTATCAAAATGGGTGTATAAGTGGAGCCACCTGTCGGACTCGAACCGACGACCGTCCGCTTACAAGGCGGGTGCTCTACCAACTGAGCTAAGGTGGCGCGTACCTAGTTTGACATAGCAGCCAGCCGATTGTCACACCGCGTGCTACCTAGCTAATTCGGGTAGGAATGGGATTAGCCAGCCGGTGTCGAAAACGTCAATGGCGCTTCCCGTTTAGAGCGGGAGGAGCCACGTGCGAGGTTTTACTTAGCTTCCTTAATGAAGCGTCCGGCGGGGTCAGCCGCGTCCTCTTGAGTTAGACGCACAGATTTACCGTTAACGGCGAACTCCGGCGTCGCGAGTTTGTCACGACCTTCCAACTTCACGTCTTGCCACGCCTTGGTATTTACTTCCAGCCACGCGCTCGCATCCGCGCTTTCGAACTTCTTAATCACGTCCTCGGGAACTCCAACGCGAGTGGCGATCTCTGCGATCGCAGCCGCCGAAGCTGACGGGTCAGTGACGACCTGGGCTTTGCCCTGCTGGAATAGCTTCGAGAAACTCTCCAACACTCCGTGGTGGAATGCTACGAAGTGCTCCGGATCGTCCTCGTAAACGGTTTTCACGGCGCGCGCTGCCGCCGGATGCCAGGCCATATTTACGACGTCTACAGGAACGTAGCGGACACTGATTTTGCCAGCGTCAATACCTTCTTGCATTTTGTCTTTCATCAGTACGTCTACATCGGCACACGCATGGCAGGAGTAGTCGAAGTACTCGGTGACTTCCACCGAACCTTCCTTGACCTTGCCCACTCCGTCGGCGCTCACCACGAATGACGTCACGTCAGTGGGTGCAACGCTCGCGCCTGGCTGGGGCTTATCTTCCCCCTGGGAGAGCACCACCCACACGACCGCGCTGATGGTCGCCAACACCAGTAAACCCACCACCGTGTAGATGATGTAGCGAGTGCGGTTTTCCTTGCGTTTTTGAGCTTCGCGAAGTTCCTGGCTCTTGGCGCGAATGTCTTTTGATTTCGTGGACATACTTTGCAACCTCTCGTGACCGTTAGCCTCATTATTACCCCGCGTCGGGGAGGACTCAAACTGCACCCATCGCAAAGAACCCCGCCAACAAGCCCGCACAAACTACCGCCACTGTCACACGCGCCCACTTCCACGGGAGCGCGGCTCCAACTAGGGAGCGGGCCCCCTGGCTCAGTTGCCACCCGCCGGGGCCCACGCGCATAACGAGCGCCGCGAACGCCACGCTCGCCCACGCTGCCAGCAAGAAAACCGCCGCCGACATGTTGACGCTTCCGTACAGTTCCGGCCAAGACTTCACCACCCCAACACCCTGGCGCGCCAGGAGTATATCCAACCACGGATTGGGGGTGATATTGCCTGACAGGTTCACCTGCACCAGTGACCAGGCTCCTAACGTCACTAAGGTGGCGGCGCCGAGGCTGACGGTGAGCGCCAAGGCCGCTTGCAGCAGGGCAGGTAGAAATCGGGCAGCACTGAGGAGGTTGTCGGTGCCGCGGGGGCCGCCGTGCGCCATTCGGCGAAGTTCTCGCCATTGGCGCGCATAACCCCACGCCATGGCGACGAGGGCGAGGGCGGCGAAAATAATGGCACCATACGTTCCCATGACGAGGGGCAGGACACATAAGGCGGCCGCCAGTGCCAGCGTCACTACGGTGGCGCCGTGGACGGGTTGGAAGTAGTAGGGTTGGGCAGGCTGGTAAGTGGGGTCGGCCGGATAGTAATCACTTCCCGGGTAGGTGCCGGGCGCCGGGTAGGTCGAGTCGCCGCCGTAGGCAGGGTCGTACGGGGCCCCACGGCTCGGAGCATAGGCAACCCCATCCCCCGCGCCGTATGCCGGGAGCGCGGGGTAAGTAGCGGTTTCGTCCACATATTCTGGAGCGGACTGCGTTGGATAGCCCTGGACTACCGTCTCATCATAGTTGTCCCAAATTGGTCCGTTACCTTGGGGAATTTGCCGAGTACGGTCGCTTACTTCCAAGCGAGTGGTGCGGTCCGCCTCTGGCGGGCCTTGCGGTAAGTAGCTGGTTCCTTCTTCGTCGCCGCGCGAGCTGGCAGTGGGTAAGTACGCGGTGGAGTCTTCAAAGTCACTGGCGGGGTGCGGCTCGGCACCATCGAGTGCGGTTGCCCTGTCGGAGTTGGCGGGTCGGTTCGCGCCGCGCGGGGTGCTTGCTGGCGAGGTGCTTATTTGCGGGGTGTTTGTTGGCGGGGTGCCGCCGCTGGCTGCGCCCGCCGCCCCTGCCGCAGCTCCTACCGCTGGAGGCAAAGCACCTGCTGCGCTAGAACCCGCCGCTCCCGGAGTTGGTGTCAGGCCACCTGCTGCACTAGAACCCGCCGCTCGATTCGCAGCTCCTGCCGCCGGAATCAAACCCGCCGCACCTGCCGCAACTGTTCCACTGGCACGGGCTTGAGCGCCCGCGCCAGACGCGCCACCGCTACTAGCCAAGCTCCCCGGGCCGGTGAGCAAAGTCGTGCGGTCTTCTCCATGCGGCGCACTCACGCGGCTACCGCACTGACCGTCCTCGTCCGCCGCACCCGAATGACTATCCGCCCCCGCCCATGCTCGGGTCGCATCATCGTCGAAGCCGTCATCCTGGTAGGGAAATTCGAGAGCATCGAGCACTTCCTCCGCGGTGGGACGACTCTCCCGCGGCCCAAGCGCTGCCCGCAGCTGCCGCGCCAAAGTAGGTGGCAGCCCCACCACGTCGGGCTGGTTAAGATGCTGGCGGGTCACCACGGCGTTGAGACTCCCAGTGCCAAACGGAGGACGCCCAGTGATCATCGTCAGCACAATGCCTGCCCACGCCCACCAATCGGACTCCGCGTCGGGACTGGATCCAGCCAAAACTTCGGTCTCAACCCAGCCCGGCGTACCCGAAACCAAACCGGTGGAAGTGAGGCGTTCGTCCTCGTCAAACTGGGCGATACCAAAGTCGATCAGCACCGGTCCAGAAGGGCCCAAAATAATATTGGACGGCTTTAGATCGCGGTGGATGACGCCGGCGGCGTGCACCCGACGCAGGGTTTCGTAAAGCGCGGCAGCAGTCTTAACCGCCACGTCGTAGGCCAGTGGTCCGCGGGTGGCAATATGCTCGCGCAGACTTATTCCATCCACGAGTTCGGTCACCACGAAAGCCACGGGACCGTCAGTTTCTAAATCCACCACTCGGGCGACCCCCAAGTCGCGAATGCGGTTCACCGTGTTGGCTTCCCTTTGCAGGCGATCGCGGGCGCTGGGGTCGGCAGCGATGCCGGGATGGATGATTTTGAGGGCGAAGAGGTTGCCGCCCTCGTCGGTGGCTTCCCAGACCACGCCGGCACCGCCGCGCCCAAGTTGGCGGCGCAGCACATACCCACCCACCCAGTCACCGGGGTGGAAAGCCTGGTTGAAACTCACCTTATTAAGGGTACCCAAGTGCAGCGATCGAATGGATTAGGCCTGGCCGAGGGGCGCGCTGGCAGGACAGCCTGGAGCACGCACATCGTTTGGTAGGTATTTCAGATGCGCTTAACACTCTTGCACATCTGTGCACAAGTGAGGCCAAACGTCGACCAACAGGAGGTCGGATTTTGAAGACCGCTGTGATAATCTCAGTAGTGGCGTCAGCTTCAAGGACTGAAACTTACGCTGTGTCAGCGAAGACACTGACACCTCTCACTACGGATCGTTCGGCACGTACCTGCCGATGGAGGAAAGAAATATGGCAACCGTAACTTTTGACGGCGCAACCCGCATTTACCCGGGCGCAACCACCCCCGCGGTCGACAACCTGAACCTGGAGATCGCAGACGGCGAATTCCTGGTACTCGTAGGCCCCTCCGGTTGTGGTAAGTCCACCTCGCTGCGCATGCTCGCTGGCCTTGAAGACGTAAACGTCGGCCGCATCTTCATTGGCGACAAGGACGTCACCGACGTGCAGCCGAAGAACCGCGACATCGCCATGGTGTTCCAGAACTACGCCCTCTACCCGCACATGACGGTGCGCGACAACATGGGCTTCGCCCTAAAGATCGCCGGCACCCCCAAGGATGAAATCCGCAAGCGCGTAGAAGAAGCCGCACAAATCCTCGACCTCGTCCCCTACCTTGACCGCAAGCCGAAGGCTCTCTCCGGTGGTCAGCGTCAGCGTGTAGCCATGGGTCGTGCAATCGTGCGTAAGCCGCAGGTGTTCCTCATGGACGAACCCCTGTCGAACCTGGACGCCAAGCTGCGTGTACAAACCCGCACCCAGATCGCCCAGCTGCAGCGCGAACTCGGTGTAACCACCGTTTACGTTACCCACGACCAGACCGAAGCTCTGACCATGGGTGACCGCATCGCCGTACTAAAGGACGGCATCCTGCAGCAGGTCGGCAGCCCGCGCGAAATGTACGACCGCCCGGCCAACGAGTTCGTAGCCGGCTTCATCGGCTCGCCCGCCATGAACCTGGGTACCTTCAAGGTCGGCAACGACGGCTTCGCCACCCTCGGACAGGCCCGCGTACGCGTATCCGACGCCGCCCGCGCCGCCCTCACCCCGGAAGACAACGGTGAAATCGTCATCGGCTTCCGCCCCGAAGCTCTGGAACTGGTTCCCGAAGGCCCCGACACCATCCCGGTGGAAATCAACCTGGTTGAAGAACTCGGCTCCGACTCCTTCATGTACGGACGCTTAGTTGGTGGTGGCGACCTCGGCTCCGGCACCGACGCTAACCCGGACGATGAGGGCAGCGACCAAATCATCATCCGCACCGCGCCGCACACCGCGCCCCCGACCGGCTCCGTGGTGTACGTACGTATCAAAGAAGGTGGCCAGCACAACTTCTCCAAGGCCACCGGCAACCGCCTGCCTGACTGATCGTCAGCAACTAGCCAATCACGCTAGCTAGAGCGAAGGTTGGGGGCGAGGTTCACTGCGAGCCTCGCCCCAACCTTTTGCATACCCGCAGCCAGGGTAAGCCCAGATACGGGACTAATACGACTGCCCTCCGCTACCTGTCGTGAGGTAGCCCGGGGGTTTTTGCTACTGGGAAATTAGCCGGCTCAGTCATGAGCGCGGCACTAGCGTATTTGCTAGCGGGGATTTCGCCCCGCCCAGTCATCCGGGCCACCCGGGTGCAATCACTACCGGGAAACTCGACCGGTTCAGCCACGAAAGAAGCCTGGACGTATTTGCT
>JAEWEQ010000078.1 GCA_023389315.1 Actinomycetes bacterium
AGCTCTGCACGCAGTTTCGATCGCCGGATCGGTGCAGGGCCGCTCCGTCTTAGTAAACGGTTGCGGACCGATTGGAGCGCTAGTGGTAGCCGCCGCCAAGGCGCGCGGTGCTAGCCTCATTACCGCCGCTGATCTGTCCCCATCGTCTTTACAGATCGCTAAGGCAATGGGAGCTGACGAGATAGTCAATATTGCTGCCGGGGAAACATTGCCAACCGATGTGGAAGTAGCGATCGAGGCTTCCGGAGCTCCGCGCGCACTGGGCGGAGTCATCGCCTCGGTACAGCGCGGTGGGGTACTGGTTCAAGTTGGTAACTTGCCGGCCGGAGAAGTCAGCGCCGCCTTAGGTAATATCGTCACCCGAGAGATCCAATATCGAGGCTCGTACCGCTTCGTTGACGAAATCAGCGACGCCATCAAGCTTATGTCTACTGGCATCGATGTTTCACCACTGATGACACACAGCTTCGATTTGACCGACGCAGTAGAGGCCTTAGCAGTTGCTGCTGACCGCAGCACCGGTTCATCTAAGGTGATGTTGAAACTGTCTTAATAGCAAGCTTGTAGGGGCGTCAGCTAAGTTAACCGCAAACGCCCCCACGATTGCTTCAGGAAGCGAAAACAGTGAAGCTGAACGAGTAGTCGGAAGGGCGGTAAAGGTGGTGTGCTACCTCCACTGCCCGCCCGGACTCGTCATAGGAGACTCGATCCATGATCAGCAGGGGATCACCTGCACTAATCTGAAGTATCTGTGCTTCCTCTTCGGTGGCGGCACGGGCACCGATCACCTGGGAAGCGGTGACGGGACGAGCACCCTGGCGAGCAAAACACTCATAAAGACCGTAGGTCTGTAAATCCGCCCATTTGGGGGCCACATCCAGCGGAATCTGATTCACCAGTACCGCTAATGGTCGATTGTTCACCAGCCGCAGTCGATGCACCAGCAGCACGCCCGCGCCTTCTTCCAATTCCAGCGCTCGTGCCTGTTCGGCGTCGGCTTCCATGATTTCGTAGGAAATCACTCGAGTGGAAGGCTTGTAGCCGGCATTTCGAAGATCTTCATTTAGTGACGTCAGTTCCAGGGGTCGATGCACTTGCGAGGGCGTGACGCGGGTTCCAACACCACGGCGCCGGGTAAGCAACCCTCGGTTGACGAGTTCTTGAAATGCGCGGCGAGTCGTAGGTCGAGAAACTTCAAGGCGCCGTGCCATTGAAATTTCGTCTTCAATCAGTTGTCCGGGCATCACCTCACCGTTGGTGATTGCCCGCTCTAGCGGCTCAGCGATCTGCTGATATAGGGGGACATCACTACTGCGGTCTATGGTAACGTCCACTTCATAGGGTGCGTCCATTGGCGCTCTACTCCAACAATACAGTAAGGCTCACTCTCTCCTTCGAGCCTGTCCTTGCCCCCCATTGTATGGGAACTTAGTCGCATACGATATACCTAAAATCTAAATAAGTGTCGCCCCCTTAGACCCGCTCATCACACTTCCACCTTAAGGTATGCCAGCACAGGTGCTGAGAAATCTTTTGTCGGTAGAATCGCAAAACTCGATGCTACTTCAAGAGTTATCAGGAAATCTCGAAAAGGTGCCAACAGTACCGGTGGAGCGAAAAGCAAACTGCGCGCTTTCAGGAACCTTCAATATATTTAGATAACATTGGCGCTCAATTTACCCACTCGCAGCGCCACATTGGCTTGGCTCAGTAACGCACAGCTGCGCTTATCGCATTGACCGATACGCTCTCATTCAAACGAGAAAGCATATCTACCAGCGACTGCGCTTCCGCTTTGTCCAAACCCGCACAAAGTACTTGAGCAATGACGCGTCGATAGACCGTGAGCGCCTCGGCATGGGCCTGTCGACCCTCGTTACTGATAGTTGCATAGGCCCCGCGACCATCCTCTTCAGAGGGGTGGCGAGTAAGCAGACCTCGCTTTTCCATGGTGCGCACCTGGTAAGACAGTCGAGAAGGTGAAAACGACAGCTTTCGTGCTAACTCGCCAAGGCGCATCGAACCGTTAGGATCTTCGGCCAGGAAATGTAGCACACTAAACTCTGAAAGATGCAAAGTAGTTGAATCTTTTAATGCAGCTTCAATCGTTATTCGCAACCGCCCAACTAACTCAAACAGCACTCGATCAATCTGTCCGAAGCACTCGTGATGACGTTCCTCGCCAACCGTCGCAGCATCGTTGATCATATCTGCCACCGACCTTTACTACCTTTACCGTCACAATGCCTACTTCGGCGGCTCGTACATAGAGCGCACCACCCGCCCGCAAATTACTGTTGCTTGAAGAGATCGAACGAAGATCTTTCAACAACTTGCAACAAATAAATCGTCGCAAATTGTCCAACAGCCATCCATTTATTGACATTCTATGTCAGGAGTTGAAAAGTTGTGTATTTCCCAGCGTATAACGCGATTGTGTGAGCCACCCCATCACCAAATCTCCAGCGCTCACGCACCCTATTTATAAAACCGTGCCCTACTCATGGGCTAGGTCGGCAAATCGAGCGAGATGCCCTTGGAAGGCTGCCGCAATAGTTCGCGTCTCACCGTTACGGTGCTTGGCGACAATGACGTCCGCCTCACCTGGACGTTTGTCTTCTTCGTAATAGTCCGGACGATGCAGCAAAATAATTACGTCAGCGTCCTGTTCCAGGGATCCCGATTCACGCAGATCAGCCATCATTGGCTTCTTATCGGTGCGCTGCTCCGGACCACGGTTCAGCTGCGCCACTGCCACTACCGGTAGCTCCAGTTCTTTCGCCAGAAGTTTCATTGACCGAGAAAACTCTGACACTTCCTGTTGACGGGACTCCACCTGTTTGTTCGATGACATCAACTGCAGGTAGTCAACTACCACTAACCCCAAGTTCTTCTGCTGTTTCAAGCGTCGGCACTTGGAACGTATCTCATTCATCGCCATGTTCGGCGAGTCATCAATAAACAAGGGGGCATCATTAATTTTCGCAATTGTTCTAGTTACCCGCGTCCAGTCGCCGCCATCCATCTGACCGCGTCGCATTTTTGAAAACGCTACTCCCGATTCTGCCGACAGCAACCGCATGCCAATCTCATTACGCGACATTTCCAAGGAAAAGATCACCGAGGTGATCTGGTTATGGAGGGCCGCAGCCCGCAAGAAATTAAGCCCTAAAGTTGACTTTCCCATGCCGGGACGGGCAGCGACAATAATCATCTGTCCCGGCTGCAAACCGGTGGTGAGCGCATCTAAATCGCGCAGCCCGGTGGGAACCCCCTTAGCCTCATCGCGGTGCGCCTCAATGGCTTCCAGTTCATTTACTAAAGGCTCTGCCAGATCCTGCAAAGAGACGTAATCAACGCCTGTTCGCCGCTCGGAGACCGCGTAAATTTCAGCCTGCGCCTTATCAACGATGTCATCAACTTCCGCCCCGTCAGAGTACCCTAATTGCACAATCCGAGTACCCGCGCTCACCAGAGAACGCATCTGCGCGCGATCGCGCACAATCTTGGCATAGTAATCGGCATTCGCCGTGGTAGGAACCGAGCTAATTAAGGTGTGCAAATAGGCCCGACCACCCACTCGCTGTAAGGATCCATCTTTAGTCAGAGCATCAACCATGGTGATGAGATCCACCGGCTCACCGCTATTAGCCATAGATGTAGCTAATGCGAAAATAGTTTCATGGGCAGGTCTATAGAAGTCCTGAGGGCGGAGTATCTCAGCGACCACGTCAATGGCATCCTTATCCAGCAGCATCGCGCCAAGTACGGATTGTTCAGCCTCAATATCCTGCGGCGGAACGCGATCGTAGTCGACTTTCTCTTCGCTCACCACTGTCGCTCCTTCTATTCTCACCGCGGTAGATAGGCACCATTGAGGAAAACTTCGTGGATTTTAACAGCCTGGCCGCTGGTGTGACTTTACCGTCTTGTCCACTATAAAGCTAACCTTAAATGTGTATAAACGTCTCAATTTCTGTGGATAACTGGGGAAATATCCTAGTTTACTGTGGATATCCTGTGGAACTGTGTGGATGCTCGTCAACCTCGTCACCGGTGGTGGCCGACAATATGGGCTAAATTGTCCACAGCAATGTCCACATACTGTGGAAAGTTTTTAGAGTGAGGATCAGTGGATACCAGTCGCAACGATTCAAATAAGTCTCAACCCGCAGTTGAGGGTTACCGCCACCAGGGCAGACACCGCCCTGGTGGCGCAAAATCCGCTGATCGCGACCGTGCCCACTCGATAGAAGAACACAGCTCACCAGGCCAACTAATCAAGCCAAACAACGCCGCCAGAGCGACTCATTCAGGCTCAAGCAACCACGATACAGTCGGTAATAAGCATGTGCAGGCCGGTCAAGACAGGCCAAAGCTAGAAAAAGTAAACCGCCAAATACTCACCCTCGCGATCCCCGCTTTCGGCGCGCTCGTGGCCCAACCCCTGCTCACCACCATCGACTCTGCCATGGTCGGACATTTGGGAACCACCGCCCTCGCCGGCCTGGCACTTGCAAGCACCATCATCACCACCGCGGTGGGACTTTTCATCTTCCTGGCCTACTCCACCACCGCCCTGACCTCTCGCGCCATGGGGGCCGGCAAACCCGCCGAAGGATTACAAAGCGGGATTAACGCCATTTGGCTAGCCGCTCTGCTGGGAGTAGCAACCACCGCCCTGCTGTGGGCCTTCGGAGAGGCTATCATAGCCTGGTTTGAACCCACCGCAGCCGTACACACCCAAGCCCACACCTACTTGCGTTACGCCAGCCCCGGCCTGATCGGCATGCTGGTGGTGCTGGCCGCAACCGGCACCCTGCGTGGCGTGCTCGACACCCGCACACCGTTCATTGTCGCCACCGCTGGAGCAGGGGTGAACGCGGCTCTGAATGCGGTACTGATCTACGGTCTCAACTGGGGAATCGCGGGATCTGCCCTGGGCACGGCCGTCACCCAAACCCTAATGGGGTTGGTGCTCACCGCGGTGGTGGTAGCCCGCACGCGGGTTTATCAACTGCGCTATCGGTTCAACCTGGGTGGGATCTGGAACGCGGCAATGCACGGCAGCGCCCTGGTAGTGCGCACCATTTCTCTGCGTCTAGCATTCCTTGCCACCCTTTGGGCAGTCACTGCCACCGGTACCGCGGCACTCGCCGCACACCAAGCCACCCTCACCGTGTGGAATCTCGCCGCCGACGCCCTCGACGCCCTCGCCATTGCGGCCCAAGCCCTGATTGGGCACGCCCTCGGAACTGCGAATACTGCCTACGTGCGGGCGCTATTACGCCGCATTATCCGCTGGGGTGTAGCTAGCGGTGGCATCATTGGACTACTGATGATCGCCGCCTCCCCGTTCCTCCCGTGGATCTTCGGCACCGACCCACAGATGCGCAAGCTAGCCACTGCCGCCCTCATCGTGGCGGGGATTTTCCAAGCTATCGCCGGGTACGTCTTTATGCTCGACGGAATCCTCATGGGGGCAGGCGACAATCGCTACCTAGCGGGAGCGGGTCTGATTAACATCGCTGTGTACCTGCCATTACTGTGGCTGATTGTGCACTTCATGACTCCGGCAACCGACTTCAGTGCGCAGCGCCTGACGCTAGTGATGATCTGGGTGAGCTTGACCGCAGTATTCATGTCGGTACGTGCCCTCACCACTGGGTGGAGGCTTCGCAGCGACACCTGGATGCACCTGCAATAGCTAAGCTATGGGGCGCCACCGTTCGTGGTGGCGCCCCATAGCTTAGCTGCCGATGCGGGCGCGAATTATTGGTGGTGAGGTGGTGGTAGCGAGCACGAGAGTCTCCAAACGTCGTTGTCTGTCAGCAGCGGCCGGTGAATATGGGTTGCCCGAGGACGGACTACCCGGTTGCCAATTCTCATTCCCTGAGCAGACGATGCCTGATTGGCGGCAACTGTCAGACCGGGCGATGGCATCCCACTTGATTGCGATGTTTAAACATTATCTCCCAATTGGGTTGGGGCTGGCTAAAGGTTAAAAGGATTAGTTTGCTTTTCAGGCTTGCCGGTGCCGGATTAGCCACATTTCTATCCACAGCTTCACTTTTGTCTAGTATTTCGCGTGATTGCGCGTTAGGATAGGAGCTCGGTTCGGTTTGTTGCCACCTTGGTAGCGACCCGGATCGATTCGCATGAACCCTCCTGTCACGGAACGACCGTGACCGATGAGTCCAAAGGAGGTGGGGTAATTTTATGCGTGCCTACGAATTGATGGTGATTTTCAATCCCACCGTTGATGAACGCACTGTCGCCCCCTCGATGGAAAAGCTGCTGACCCAGGTAACTGACGCCGGTGGCTCCGTTGAGAAGGTAGACATCTGGGGCAAGCGTCGACTTGCTTACGAAATCCAGAAGCAGTCCGAAGGTATTTACGTGGTTGTCGACATGACCACGACCTCCGAAGTTGCTCAGGAACTCAACCGTCAGCTGTCGCTGAACGAATCGGTTATGCGCACCAAGCTGATGCGCACCGACGACTGATCCATTTAACCGACGCTCACCTGTGCTGTAAGGAGCTCACCATGGCCGGCGAAACCGTTATCACTTTGGTTGGAAACCTCACCGCTGATCCGGAACTGCGTTACACCGCATCCGGAGCGCCGGTAGCTAACTTCACGGTCGCTTCCACGCCGCGTACCTTCGACCGCAATTCCGGTCAGTGGCAGGACGGGGAAACCCTATTCGTGCGCTGCTCGGTGTGGCGTGAGGTCGCAGAGAACGTGGCGGATTCCCTGCAAAAGGGAATGCGCGTGATTGTGCAGGGTCGTTTGACCCAGCGTTCCTACGAAGGTCGTGACGGTCAGCAACGCACGTCCATTGAGCTTCAAGTTGACGAGGTTGGCCCCTCCTTGCGTCGCGCCCGCGCCCAGGTAACCCGCATGACTTCCAACTCGGAAGGCTACGGCGGTAACCGCGGCGGCTACAACGGGGGCGGCAACCAGGGTAACTTCGGCGGCGGCAACCAGGGCGGTTACGGAAACCAGGGTGGCTACGGCAACGCCGGGGGTAACTCCGCTGGACAGGGAGGCTTCCCGCAGCATCAGGGTGCCGGTTATAACGCCGCTCCGGGCGGTTCAGCTGAGGATCCGTGGGCCACTGATGGGACCACGTCCTTCGACGATGAACCCCCGTTCTAAAGCATTCATCAACATTCACCGCACCGACTGTCGGTCGCGGTAGAGGATTTAGGAGACATCATGGCGAAGCCTCAACTTCGCAAGCCGATTAAGAAGAAGGCCAACCCGTTGCGGTCGGCCAAGATCGACAAGATCGATTACAAGGACACTGCGCTGCTGCGCAAGTTCATTTCCGACCGGGGGAAGATCCGCGCTCGTCGGGTCACCGGCGTGTCCGTTCAGGAACAGCGTAAGATCGCGAAGGCCGTGAAGAACGCCCGCGAAATGGCGCTGCTGCCCTACTCAAGCTCCGGCCGCTGAGCCAGAAGGGAGAGATCATGGCTAAGCTCATTTTGACCCACGACGTTCCCAACCTCGGTGTCGCTGGCGAGGTAGTAGAAGTTAAGAACGGATACGCTCGCAACTACCTGGTTCCCCGCCGCCTGGCAGAGCGTTGGACTCCGGGCGCACAGAAGGAAATCGATCGCGTAACCGCGCTGCGCCGCAAGAAGGAGATTGCTTCCATTGACGATGCTCGCGCCGTGCGCGACCAGCTCGAAGCGGTGGACTTCTTCGAAGTTGCCAAACGCGCTTCCCAAACTGACCTGCTCTACGGCGCGGTTTCCTCCGCCGACGTGGCAGCCTCCGTTAAGGAAGCCACTGGCGTGGTAGTCGATCGCCGCAAGGTTGTGATCGAAAAGGCCATCAAGTACATCGGTGATTATCCGATCATCGTGAACCTGCACCCCGAGGTTTCCGCCCGCATTAAGGTGCGTGTGGTAGCTGAGTAAGGTGACACGGTCTTAACGATCGACGCCTAATACGGTTTTGGCCCCGAGGATATTTCCTCGGGGCCAAACTGTTGGTCTAACCCGAACCCGCTACCCGCGTCGGCGGCCTTCAAACTAATGGTCTGGGCCTCCATAACGCAGATTCCGTCGTGTCCGACGCAAACCTAGAACTACCGGCGATCGGTTGGTTCCACCGTGGGCCGCTCGATCTCACCACCGTTATTTTCCGGTGGCTCTTGGGTCTGTGTTTCGGTGGGTTGCGGTACCGGTGAGGATGGTTGCGTTGGCACCACAGTTGGGGTAGTCGTCTCAACCGGCGGTGGTGGCGGAGTGTAGGTGTCGAACTTAGAGGCCTTGTTAACCGGTGTGTACCACTCGAAGTCCTGCACCGCCATGTTAGCCGTTACTTCCACCATGAAGTCCCGCCAGATGCTCCCCGGCCAGGTGGATCCGGTGATGGAAAACTCGCCCCCGAAAGGCGTGATGGTCTCTTCCGACCCGTCCTCGCCCGGCTGATACATACTCACCGTGGCCGCCAACTGCGGGATGAACCCGGCGAACTGGGCGGAGCGGCTATCTTCCGACGAACCGGTCTTCGCACCCACCGGGCGACCCAGAGCGGAGGCTTTCTCCGCTGAACCCCATTCAGCGGTGGCTTCCAACGCCGGCAGGATCCCGGAGATTTCCTCACTGGAGAACACCCGCTCGGACTTCACCGTAGCTTCGTAAATGCTGGCACCACCCTCATCGCTCACACTACGCACGAAGTGCGGATCGGTACGCACCCCGCCCGAGGCGATAGTCGCGTAGGCGCGGGTGATGTCAAGATTGTGTGGCGAGGCCGATCCCAGGACGTTGGCAACGGAGTCATCCAGGCCAGGGGTATCTTCCGGGTAGCCCAATTTGATGGCGGTTTCCTTGGTCTTAGCCGGACCGGTTTCCCGGTTCATCTCCACGTACGCGGTGTTAATGGAAAGCGCGGTGGCACGCTGCATGGTGACGTAACCGTAGGAAATGTCACCGAAGTTGTTGATCACAGCTTTGGTAGCCGGATCCGCCCCACCCAATTCCAAGGGCGAATTACCGTTGTACATGTCGTCAATAGTGCCCCCTTCGGTGATGTAAGCCAACAGGCCGAAGGGCTTGAAAGTGGACCCCGCCATCGCCCGATCCTGGGTGACGGCGTTATTTTGCCGCTTCAAGTAGTCGGCGCCACCGTACGCAGCCACCACTTCCCCGTTGGCGGGGTTAATGGCTGACAGCGCCACCTGCAGGTTCGGAGCGTGGTCTTCAGGAAGGGCGCGCACCGCGTTCACTGCCGCGGTTTGCGCGTCCTTATCGATGGTGGAGATGATCTTAAAACCACCGGAGTCAATCTCTTCATCCTTCAACCCCGCCCGGTGGGCCAGTTCGGTGCGGATCTGCTGCATCAGGTACCCGGTGGTGCCGCTGAGGGACTGGTTTTCCACCTCTTCGATCACTTCGGGGAACTGCACGGCCGCGGCATCTGAACTACTGATGTAACCGTCCTCGACCATTAATTGCAGCACCCGCTTCCAACGCGACTGCGCCTGGTCGGGATCGACCGCCGGATCCCAGGCGGAAGGTGCGGGAATGATACCGGCCAACATCACCGACTCCGACAAAGTCAGGTCCTTGGCGGGGTGACCGAAGTACTTCAGGGAGGCTTCTTCAATGCCGTAAGCCCCGCGGCCGAAGTAAATGGTGTTCAAGTAGTTGTTGAGGATCTCATCTTTAGATTGTTCGCGGTTGATCTTCAGCGCCAAGATCGCTTCCTTAACCTTACCCAGGTACCCGGTGGTGGTGTCCAGATAGTAACGTTCCACGTACTGTTGAGATAGGGTGGAGCCACCTTGGCGGGTATCGGTGGTCAGGTTGTTTATCAGCGCCCGAGCAATGCCCTTAAAGTCGATGCCAGAGTTGGTGAAAAAGGTTCGATCCTCCGATGAAACCACCGCTTGGCCAACGTATTGGGGGATGGTGGAGGTGTCGATGATGGTACGGTCAATTTCGGCGAAGGTTCCCATCACGGTTTCCCCGTCGGCATAGTACACAGTGCTCTTTTGCGACAGTGCGAATTCGCCCGGCTCCGGAACCTTAATCATGGCGTAGGCGGTTAGGAACGCCCCAGTTCCCAAGATGATGCCAATAAGGATGAAGAACAACAGTCCCATCCCAATTTTTGCCCAGATCGAGACTTGCCTTTCGTCTCTCGCGCCTTTCGCGTTGGTTTTTCTAGTGCGGTCTCGGCGGGAGGAGTTCCGCTTCGGTGTTGTTGCCATCTTTCCTTCATCTTCGCTACTATCGGCGACCGCAGCTTCGGTCTGCGACCGGCCCATCACTTCATGCCAAGTTGGCAAGGTAGGTGCTTGGGTGTTTGCCGAGGACGGTTCTGTCCCTTGACTATCGCCAGTACGCTGGTCTTGGTTCGGATCAGCTCCACCCCAATCACTGTGGTCTGGCTGACTTTCCGTGCGGCCCGCACCGGTGGAGTCATTCTTGTTATGGGTCGAACCTTTCGCGGCCGGGGGTGAGGTATTCGCCGCCGCTACCTGGGCCGCTTGTTCGGCTTGTCTTCGGGCGCGGCGCGAAGGCAGGCCGGATAACTCCAGACGGGGAATATCGTCCTCGCCCGGAACGGAAGTAGGCTTTTCGTTATCCGCCAAAGTCTCCCCCTATGTAGCTTGGTGGTAGCAGCGAGCTTGGCTTCTCACATTCTCTCTCTGGCTCTACTGTAGTACCCAGGCGCTGACGCGAACACCACCAAGGCGTTATTTTGGCTGAAATTAAGCCCCTTCGCGTTGTTGGTTCCACCACTTTTTCAACTCTGCTACGGCCTGGTCATGGCCTAGTGGCCCCTGCTCCATGCGCAGATCCAGTAGGTATTGGCGGGCTCGTCCCACGTCTTTACCGGGGGATAGATCCAGCAGTTCCATGATTTCTTTGCCATCCAGGTCCGGGCGAATCGCATCCAGGGCTTCTTGTTGGCGCAACGCTTCGATGCGCGCCTCTAGGTCGTCGTAGGCGGCCCGCAAGTACTCGAACTTACGCCGGTTCCGGGTGGTGCAATCCGCCCTCGTTAAACGATGTAGTCGCTCTAGTAGGGGGCCGGCGTCAGACACGTATCGACGTACCGCCGCATCGGTCCAACTTTGTTCCCCGTACCCGTGGAAACGCAAGTGTAGGCGCACCAAATTCGCTACCTCCGCAGTGGTTTGATTATCGAATTTCAGTGCCCGCATGCGTTTTTTCGTCATTTTCGCACCCACGATATCGTGCTGGTGGAAAGACACCGACCCGTCGGGTTCAAAACGTCGGGTCGCGGGTTTGCCCACGTCATGCATGATGGCGGCGAAGCGCAACACGAAATCCGGTCCCGGCACCGGGCCATCGGCGTCCGTTTCCAACGCGATCGCTTGGTCGAGGACGGTCAACGTGTGTTCGTAAACGTCCTTGTGGCGGTTGTGTTCGTCTTTAGTGTCTTGCAAGTTGGAAAGTTCAGGTAGCACCAGGTCGCATACGCCGGTGTGCACCATTAGTTCCAAACCGCGGCGCGGATAGGGGGAGGTGATGAGGCGTTCGAGTTCGGTGCGTATGCGTTCAGCGGAGACGATCTCTAGGCGCGGCGCCATCTGCGCCATCGCGTCCATCACTTCCCAGGAGACGTCGATTCCCAATTGCGCGGCAAAACGGGCGGCCCGCATGATGCGCAGCGGGTCATCGTCAAAAGACTGTACCGCTGACACCGGGGTGCGCAGCTCCCCTTTCGCCAGGTCCTCTAACCCGCCGAAGGGGTCAACTAGACGCAGGGAGGGTAGCACCAGGGCGCAGGCGTTAATGGTAAAGTCGCGCCGGGACAGGTCACCTTCCAGGTGGTCACCGTAGCTGACCTGGGGTTTGCGGGAATCACCTTGGTATTCTTCCTGCCGGTAGGTAGTCACTTCCACTACCAGGTCCCCGCGCCGAGCGGCGATAGTGCCAAAGGCTTTCCCCACTGCCCACACCGCATCGCCCCACCGGTCTAGCAGTGCTTCGGTGGTGTCGGGACGGGCGGAAGTAGTTAGGTCAAAGTCGTGGGCCGGGAGGGCCAAGAACGCGTCGCGCACGGGCCCACCGACCAGGGCGATCTCATGGCCAGCGTCGGTGAACAGTTCACCCAATTGCAGTATTTGTGGTGGGAGTTGGGAAAGGGCGGTGTGGGCGTTGGCCAGTAATTGCGTAACGTTTGCCTGCCCCAGGCCGTCGATAGCGGGCACAGGTCGGGGTTGGTCTTGGTTATACATCCCTATAAGCGTGCCATGAAGTGCGGTCAATGGGTATATCTGACGCGCCACAGCATAAGGTAGAGGTATGTCCGTGCCATCAAGTGCTCCCCGCTGGGGTGTTCCACGCCCTCCGCGTCGTCAAATGTCGATGCGGTCGGTGCGCGTGCACGGCCGGTATTATCCGGTGGTAGATGAGGTTTCGGCCGGTGGACTGGTTGTTAAAGTAGTTGACGGCGTGCCGTTCGTGGCCGTGATTGCGCGCTGCAACCGGTCGGGGCGACGCGAATGGTGCCTGCCGAAGGGGCATTTGGAGCCGGGTGAGAGTGCCGCGCAGGCAGCGGTGCGGGAGGTAGCGGAAGAAACCGGTATCACCGGCCGGATTGTGGCGGCGCTAGCATCCATAGAGTATTGGTTTTCATCGTACGAGCGACGCATACATAAGACTGTGCATCACTATCTGATGGAGTACGTATCCGGGGAGGTCACGGTGGAAGGTGATCCTGATCAGGAAGCGGAAGAGGCCGCCTGGGTGCGACTCGATGGTGTGTCGCACTTGCTGGCGTATCCGAATGAGAAACGTGTGGTTTCCATTGCCTTGGATTTGCTATATCCCCCGGCACGCCCAGCGAAAACCCACAATCGTGCCGAGCACCTGCCGCGCCCACCTCTACCTCCAAGGGGGTAACGTGAGTCTATACCGCAAGCTCTTCGCCACCTTGGCGGCGGCCACCATGGTGGCGATGGCAAATGTACCTGGTATCGCCGCACCCACGGGTGCGGCCGTGTTCCCCGCAGCGGAGGGCGCGCTGCCGGGCGCTTGCGTGGCATTGCCCGCTACCCCCGGCGATACCGTGCCAACTGAACCGGATACGAGTGAGTCTGCCCCCGCCCGCCCCCATCCGGTAAAAGCTGACCCGTTGACTGACCCTGCTGTGGCCGACTTCAACGTTGCCATTGATGATCTCAAACCGCGAGTGCTCACGCAGGAAGATAAACTCCTCGTCACTGCTACCGTAACTTCCCGCACTCGCACCCTCGGGCCGATACGCTTGGACGTGTTCATGCAATCCCGCTCAGAGGTGACAATGGAGGCTCTGCGTTCTTACTTAGCGGGTAACATGGCTGCCGGTCGCTGGGTGGGCCAGTACAACATCAGCAAACTCGAAGCTGGCCAATCCCAATCCTTCACCATTGAAATCGACCGCGCGCAACTACCACTGTACTCAGAGTGGGAGTGGGGTCCGCGCGGCATCAGCGTGCAGGCCTCCAGCGCAGAGTTGGAGGCGATTGATCGCTCAGTGCTGGTGTGGGATTCCGGGTACCCGGTGGAACCAACCAAAGCCGGCGCCATTGCGCCAATTTCCGAGGACGTGGCGGTCCGTGGCAAGGATATTACCCTGGCTGCGCCCGCCGATTCCAAATTGAAAACCCACCTGCAACTGGCGCGTATTCGCGGCGTAATAGCAGCGGCACCGCCAACACTTTTGGACGGTGATCGTCCGCTGGGAGCGGCCGCCACGCAACTGCCCTCCCAAGTGGTGCTGCTACCGGTGGCTGATGCTGACATTGCCGCTATTGCGCACCTGCCAAACTCGGACAACGTCGCGACTTTGGTGCGTGAATCAAAAACTGCTAGTTCGGTGCAGACGGTTGAGGCGGGGAAGTTGGTGGATAACTGGGTGCTGCCACAATTGCCAAGATTGGATCTAACTACCCTGTCCGCCTGGCCAGATCAAACGGTGGTGGCTCCCACCGATATCAACCCGGTTGAACCCCTTACTTACCGGCCCTCCGTCTGGTCGCGTTATAACGCACACACCGGGGAAGCAACCGGCTACGATGATCCCGACGGCGTGAACGTCCTCGTGCCAGATGACGAGATCTCACAACTGTTGGACGCTCCTAGCCCCTCTGCGGGGGCGGAGCTTGACACCCAGCAGCTACTAGTTGCGTCCACTGCTATCATCACCCGGCAGCTTCCCAACATGGGACGCACTGTGCTGGCGGTTAGCAAACACCGTGAGGGGGACTATCCTGCGCACACGGTTGCCCGCTTCCAGGCATTGCTGCAGCAGCGGTGGGTGGAGCCCTTAACGGCACAGGATCTGAGTTTCGATCAGCAACCCGACCTGGTGGTGCGCCAGCCGATCGGCCCGTCGGCACCCGCCACCAGTGGCGTTACTGCAGCAGAGTTGGAGCGTTTGCACCGGGCGGTGGAATCCACTGCGGCGATGAGTTCAGCGGTGCAGGACTCTTCCACTTTGGCTGAGGATTTGCGCGAGCGGGTGCTGCTGGTTACCGCATACCAGCTAAGGCTACAGCCCGCGGTGCGTCGCACCCTGATCGACGGGGTGGTGGAAGAAACCCGCCACTTTTCCCAAGCGGTGAAGGTCGCCCAGTCGGCACCGATTAATTTGTTGGACTCCAAAGCTAACTTGCCGGTGCGGGTTAGTAATGATTTGGAAGAGGACGTATCGGTCTTGGTGGAGTTGAAACCTTCCGACCCTCGTTTGCAGATTGTCGAGGACGTGGCGGTCGATGTGCCGGCAAAAGGTGGAGTTTTGGCGGAGATTCCCGTAAAAGCGGTGGCGTCGGGTAATGTCACTATTCAGGTTATTGTCAAAGGCCCTAATGGTCTGGTGATTGACGATAACACTACACTGACGGTACGGGTGCGCGCCGAGTGGGAAACCATCGGGGTGGCGATTCTGGGTGTGGGCCTGGTGCTGCTGGTGCTAGTGGGTATTATTCGCACGGTTCGTAAGGGCCGCAAGATGGAACGAGCTAATGAGGATGACGATTTCAGGAGCGTCTAAGGACGATGATGAGATTGTTCGCAGTGATGCCGACGAACCCATAGGTGGGCCGCGCAAGACCTCACTGTTACGCTCGTCGGCGGTAATGGCGGCGGGAACGTTCCTGTCACGTATCCTTGGGTTCGTGCGCTGGGCGCTGCTACTGATCGCCATCGGCGGGGTCGGCGCGAATGATGCTTTTCAGGCTGCTAACACTTTGCCCAATATGGTTTTCAATCTGCTTGCCGCCGGGTTGTTGGACGCCATTTTAGTGCCCCAGATTGTGCGCGCTCTAAAGACTCGTTCCGGTTCGGTGTATGTGAATCGGTTGCTCACTTTAGCAGGCCTTATCCTGTTCGTGATGACCATCGTGATGTTGGCGGGCGCAAATGTCCTAGTGACTCTCACTGCTTCTCAGATGGCACCGGAGTGGAAGTCTCTGGCGGTGGTTTTCGCCTGGTGGTGCCTACCCCAGATTTTCTTCTACGGCCTATATGCGCTGCTGGGCGAGTTCCTCAATGCGCGCGGCATTTTCGGTCCTTACATGTGGACGCCGGTGGCCAATAACATTATCGGGATTGCCGGGATTTTGCTTTATATCGCAGTTTACGGCACCTCCATGGATTTGTCCGACCCCACTTTGTGGGACTTTCAACGCACCGCCATCATTGCGGTTCCCTCTACTTTAGGCGTGGTAGTCCAGGCCCTGTTGTTGTTTATTCCGCTGCGTCGCGCGGGCGTGAAACTTCGCCTTGATTTCCACTTCCGTGGCACTGGGTTGCGATCGGCTTCGACCGTGACCATGTGGGTTTTCGCCACCCTAGTGGTAGGTCAAGTGGGGACTTTATCAACCACGAACATCGCTAGCGCTGCCAACCAGTGGTGGCAAGAGACCGGGGTTTTCGCCCCCTCTACCGCGGCTTTGAGCTACAGCTTCATGGTTTACATGCTGCCGCAGTCAATTGTTTCTATCTCTATCGCGGCGGTGCTATTCACCCGGATGGCAGCGTCCGCGGCGGATAATGATCACCAGGCGCTGGTGGAGCAGTATTACGAGGGCGTTCGCATCAATTCTCTGCTGGTGATGTGGTTGGCAGCGGTGTTGGCGGCCGGTGCCCTGCCGGTTTTCCAAGCGTTGGGACCGAATAATCCGATTGAACACATGCAAGGGTACGCCCAGGTGCTGGTAATGATGTTACCCAGTACTATCGGGGCTAGTGTGATTTTGTTCTCCCAACGTATTTTCTACGCACTAGAAAATGCTCGGCCAGTTTTCTACACCGCGTTGGGGCCAACCATCGTGCAGGTGATTTTGGGTTGGTCTTTGATGGCGGTGCTCCCACCCACGCAGTGGTTGTTGGGGGCGGTATTTGCCGAGACGGTTTCACGGGTAGCGCAGGGTGTGATCGCGGTGCTGCTGGTGCACAAGCACTTGCCGCAGGTGCGTCCCATGCGGATTTTCACCTACATGATCCGCTATTCGGTGTTCGCCACGGTGTCTGCGCTGGCCGGTTACGGGGCGCTGCGCCTGGTGGGTACCGCGCATACGGGGGCACGCGCGTTGGAGAACTTCTTCGGCGCGGCCGCTCGCGGGCTATTGGTATTCGTGGTGGTGACCGCGGTTTACTTTGTGGTCGTGGCGGTATTTGACCGTGACACCACCGCCCGAGTGGCGTCCCTGTTGGCGCGCCGGATCCCCGCGCTGGCGCAGTTTGCGCCGGCGGTTGAGGCTGGCGAGGACGTGGCGGACGGTTCGCTTCAAACCGGCGCGGACGAGGTAGCTCGCCCCGATGGGCCGCAGGCGGCGGTAGCTGACGCGGCCGCTGCTGACGCTGGGGGTGCCAGTGGTGCCGATACTCCCGCCCCCGTTAATGCCCAAGGTGGTCGTCCGGCGCGGGCGCATCGGCGCGGACTGCCGCGACCGTCCTCGCGAATGTCGCCGGGCACCGCGAGCGACACCCAGCGGCGTAAGGTCGCCAGCGCGGTGGCGAAGTCGCAACTGTTCGCCGACCTGCAACGCAGCGAGGTTTCTCCCAACTACCATGGGGCGTCCGCGGTGAAGAATCCGCACTGGCATCAACGCCCCACCTCGAGTTTCGACGAGCTAGTTTTCGGCCCCCTGCGCGAGCAGCGCAATCCGCGCAGCACCGCGGAAGAGGAATGACCATCTAGCGGCGTGGTGCGTTAATCTTAGGTGGTAGACGGGGAAGGGGAACCATGTCAGAAGTAGACGATAAGGAGCGGGCGCCGCAGCCGGCTGAGGAGGCACCCGAGTCCGAGGTTGCGCCTGAATCCGCAGCCACGCCGGGGTCTGATGCGGGGTCTGATGCGGGGCCTGATGCTAGTTCTTCCGCGAATCCTTCCGTCTCCGAAGACGACACTAGCTATACCGCAGCCATGGAGATCGTTGACGATGCGTTGGTTTCCGGCACCCTCGCGGCGCGTCTGCGTGACCGTCTAGTTAAGCACGGGCAGCAAGCCCGCCAGGCTCCCCAACCGGCCGATGACGCGCAAAGTGCGGCTGAGGCTGGAGCCGATCGCTCCCTGAATGAAGTTCCCGAATCCGAGATCCCCACCGGCGAAATGAGCGCTATTCCTGCAGATGCCGGCGAGGCCTCGCCGCAAGCTCTGCATGACGCCCCGCACGATGCCCTACACGAGGACGGTACTGACGCCGCCCCGCTGGGTGACGCCGGTGAGGACGGTGATGGCGACGCCGGTGAGTTCGGTGATGGCGACGCCGGCCCCCTGGGTGACGCCGCCCCTCTGGGTAACCCCAGTGAGAGTGGTGGCGACGCGGGCCCATCCGGTGGCGCCGCCGGATCCCCGGCGCCGCGCTATCCGCGCTTAGCGGTCCCGCCCGTGCCGGCCGATGCAGCTTCCCGCCGACCCAGCTTCGAGGAAGTACTCGGCATCTACAACCACGCCGAGGACGATGATTCGGCTTCCAGCGTTGACGTGGCTAGCGAGGTTGACGGCGATGTCGATGGTTTCGCGGCGGATGAGACCGTCCTCGGCGAAGGCGAGGGCGACGCCTCCGCGGGCGACGCCTTTGGGGTATCTTCCCCCGCAGATGCCGACCCCGTCCGCATTCTGTCCCGCTCTGATGGTGACGGCGCTGATGCGGCGGATCCGGTGGCGGATGAACCAATGGAGTATGCCGACGGTGCCGACTTGGGTGACGGTGACGACTCCGCCGACTATGGTGAGGTCGATTCTTCTGGCGAGTACACCCGCCCGGTAGATTTTGCTGAGCCGATCGACGACGGCACCTATACCTCCGACGCGGACCGGGAACCCGCCCTCGCGGACCCGTCCAGCGACGCTCCCAGCGCCGGCACTCCCGACGCCCCCACCGACCAGGACATCGAGAACCCGCTAGTTAGCTGGTTTAACCGCATGAAAGCGGTCTTCGTTAAGCCTCACAGCGAAACCGATGCCGACCCCGCCGCGCCGGTCGATGCTGCGTCTGGGGCGGATGAGTTCACGCTGCTGCAAAGCGATGATGATATTTTCGCTGACCAGGACTGGCCAACTGATTCCGCGCAGACGCACACCGGCGACACCTACGCAGAAGCGTCGGGCGACTACGAGCAAGCTCTGATAGACGACCCGCAGGCAACCGAGGTCTACGACGCGGACCAAACCGAATACCTGCCTGCGCAAGACAACCCCCCTGCGCAAGACAACCCCGAAGGCGCCGGCGCCATGGGCACGGCCGCCGCCGGTGCGGCTGCCGGGGCGGGCGCGGCTACTTGGCACCGTCTGAACCGCCGCGAAACCGCCGGCGACGAGCCCGCCACCCGGATCGTCACCGGAGGACAGCGCGCACGCCTGACTTTCACGCGCCAAGGCGCGCAGATTCTCAAACTCGACCAAGGTACCCGCGCGATTTCCAGCTCTTTGCGGTCGGTCCGCTCCACCATTGACACGCTCAACGCGGGTGAACGAATCGACCCGACCAAACCGACCTTGGTGATGTTCGCCTTGGTGACCGTCCTCGTGGCAATCCTGGCTGGCGTCACGCTGGTAAATAGTAGCCCGGATTGGAGTTTCTCCCGTTCCCGCCCCGCTGCCACGGCGCCAGCGTCGGAAACCCCCACCGCCGAACCCACTGAGAGCGCCGCGCCCGCTGACCCGGGTGCGGTGGTGCCGCAGATCGCTTCCATTGAGGTGCTCTCGGTCGACAATGACGGCGGTGACCACCAGGAGTGGGCGAAGTACCTCATTGATAACGACGCCAGCACCATGTGGCAGTCGCGCTACTTTGGGGAGTCGGAGCTGGAGGAAGGCAACACTGTTCGCCTGATTGTGAAGCTGAAGGAAGCCGCGCCCGTTTCTGAGGTGGTTTTGACCGGGCCGGTCGAGGGCGGTCAGGTTGATTTGCGCATCAACGACGGCTCCGACCCGTTCGGCACGCAGGTTCTGACCTCGGCGAAGATGGGTGCGACCACCACGTTGACACCGTCGAACGCCGTGGAGGGTACCACCGTCACGCTGAACTTCTATGCGCTGCCTACCGACGATGAGGGTCGTTACCGGGTGAAACTGTCCGCGCTGCAAGTCAAGTAGTGCCCGTTTAACGCCACTTTGTCGCCCTAATTCTCCCGTTGCAGTATCGTGGAGGCAGAGTCCATCGCGCCGCGTGCGCGCACCTACTTAAATGGGGAGTTTTAATGAGCGAACCCACGATCGCTGATGTCGTTATTGTTGGGTCCGGTCCGGCTGGCTACACTGCCGCGGTCTACACCGCCCGCGCCGGTCTGAACCCGATCGTCCTCGCCGGGTCTGTAACTGCTGGCGGCGCCCTGATGAACACCACGGAAGTGGAGAATTTCCCCGGTTTCCCCGAGGGCATCATGGGTCCGGATTTGATGATGAAAATGCAGGAGCAGGCGGAGCGTTTCGGCGCGCAAGTGCGTTACGAGGACGTCACCGCCGTTGACCTGTCGGGTGAAGTGAAAACGGTGGAAGTGGACGGCGAAGTTATCCACACCCGCTCGGTCATTCTCGCCACCGGTTCGGCTTACCGTGAGCTAGGGCTGGAGGGTGAAAAGACGTACGCGGGTCGCGGCGTTTCCTACTGCGCCACCTGTGATGGTTTCTTCTTCCGGGACAAGCCGATCGTGGTGGTCGGTGGCGGTGACTCCGCCATGGAGGAGGCGACCTTCCTGTCTCGCTTCGGTTCTTCGGTCACGGTGGTGCACCGCCGCGATGAGCTGCGCGCCTCCAAGGTCATGGCTGACCGGGCGCAGGCGGATCCGAAGATTTCGTTCGCGTGGAACTCCGAAGTGGTGGATATGCACGGCGAGGGCGGCCTGGAGTCGGTGACCTTGCGTGACACCGTCACCGGGGAGATCCGCCAGATCGAAGCTAATGGTTTGTTTGTGGCGATCGGGCACGATCCGCGCAGTGACCTGGTGGCGGACCAGCTGCAGCTCGATGACGGTTACATCCGGGTGGCTGAGCCCACCACTGCTACTTCGGTTCCCGGCGTTTTCGCCTGCGGTGACGTGGTGGATCATCGCTACCGCCAGGCCATCACGGCAGCCGGTTCCGGTTGCCGCGCGGCCCTGGATGCCCAGCATTACTTGGAGTCCTTACAGGATTAATCACGAGGGCGGGTTCCTTCCCCAGGTGCCGAGGGCGGGTTCCTTCCCCGACTGCTCAGGGCGGGCCGGTTCCTTCCCGGGCAACCCATGACGGAGCCTCCCACTCCGAGGCCCCTCACTCCTTTTATTTACCAATCGTTGCTCCTACCGGAGCGGAACAGGAAAAACAATGTCTGCTATAACGGTCACTGACTCGGATTTCACCGAAAAAGTCATTAAGTCCGACACCCCAGTTCTGGTCGATTTTTGGGCCCCCTGGTGCGGCCCATGCCGCCAAATGTCCCCCATTTTGGATGAGCTGGCCAGCGAAATGTCTGACCGCATCACAGTGGCGAAACTGAACGTGGATGAAAACCCCGCCACCGCCCAGAAGTTCTCCATAGTTTCCATCCCCACCATGGTGGTGTTCTCCGGCGGAGACGTCATCAAGGTGATCGTGGGTGGGCGCCCGAAGGCCGACCTGAAGGCCCAGATCGAGTCGGTCATTAACTGACCACACATTTACGCACTTTTCGTGGCGAGGGCGGTCCCCGTCCTCGCCACAGGTGTATCTGCTGCCCATTGCCCGCTTCTCCCAACCCCATCCCGCTCCGTCCCACAGCGCCACGGCTGCCATCTACCGGCACCGGCGTGTCTTCCTCCGCTGCCCACGGTGGTCCTATCCCAGCACCGGCGTGTCTTCCTCCGCTGCCCAAGGCGGCCCTCTGCCAGCCCCATCCCGTGCCCTCGAATGCGGCTTTGATATATCGAAACGTGGTTTGGCGTTGGAAAATACTTGACGCAGTGGGACAATCTAGGGACAACTGCCATTTAGTGAGGAAGAAGAGAACAGTGTCTGAACAAAGGGACCAAAACTTGAGTGACGTGGGGAATCGCCTAGATCCGTGGTTCGATGCCTACGCTGCCCGAGCTCACGGCCTGCGTTCGTCCGAAATCCGCGCACTGTTCTCCGTGGTGTCCCGACCCGAGGTGGTTTCCCTGGCTGGCGGCATGCCCAACATCAAGGATCTTCCGCTAGAAGACCTGGCAGAATCGGCCCGCACCCTCATTCGCCGCCACGGCGCGCAAGCCATGCAGTACGGCTCCGGCCAGGGGTGGGAGCCGCTGCGCGAACGTATTGTCGAGGTAATGACTTACGACGGCATCGTCGCTGACCCCGACTGCGTGGTCATCACCACCGGTTCCCAGCAAGCACTAGACCTGGTCTCTGAGATTTTCTTGGAGCGCGGCGACGTGGTGCTGGCTGAATCCCCGTCCTACGTGGGCGCGTTGGGTACCTTCCGTGCTTACGAGGGCGAAGTGGTTCACGTGGATATGGATCACGAAGGTTTGATACCCCAGGCCTTGGAAGAAGCGATCCGCGCGGTGCGTGCCAGCGGTCGCCAGATCAAATTCCTTTACACCGTGCCGAACTACCACAACCCGGCGGGCGTCACCATGTCGCTGGAGCGACGCAGCCAAGTGGTGGAAATCTGCCAGCGTGAACACGTCTTGATCATTGAAGACAACCCTTACGGTTTGCTCGGGTTCAACGGAGATCCGCTGCCTGCACTGCAGTCCTTAAACCCTGACGGGGTGGTGTACCTGGGGTCGTTTTCGAAGATGTTCGCTCCCGGTTTCCGCATCGGTTGGGCGCTCGCGCCCCACGCGATCCGCGACAAACTAGTACTTGCTTCAGAATCTGCAATACTTTCGCCGTCCATGGTCGGCCAAATGGCCATCGAGGACTACCTGTCCAACTACGACTGGTATAACCAGGTGAAGGTCTACCGCTCCATGTACGCCGAGCGCGCGGACGCCATGCTGACCGCCCTCGAAGACTTCCTCCCCAGCTGCGAATGGACGGTACCGGACGGCGGTTTCTACACCTGGGTGAAACTGCCAGAAGGGCTAGACGCCAAAGCCATGCTGCCGCGCGCCGTGACCGGCCTGGTTGCCTACGTATCGGGCACCGCGTTCTACGCCGACGGTCGCGGCGGTGACCATATTCGCCTATCCTTCTGCTATCCGCCGCCGGAAGAGATTCGCGAGGGCGTGCGCCGCCTCTCCCGTGTCATTTCTGCGGAAAAGGAACTGGTGGAGATGTTTGGTACCAATGTGCGCAACGAACTTCCAGATGGTGCGGTATCGGTACCGCCGCCTAACCAACTCTAGGTCACGAGGGAGCTGACACGACAATGGCACAGAACCTGAAGATCCTCGTTATCGCTGGTGGTCTAACCCACGAGCGTGAAGTTTCGATTCGCTCCGGGCGCCGCGTCGCTAACTTGCTGCGCCAGTTCGGCCACACCGTCGAGGTGTGCGACCTCAACTCCCAGTTGCTGCCGACCTTGGCTGAGTTTGAGCCTGACCTAGTGTGGCCCTTAATCCACGGTTCCGTGGGTGAGGACGGCTCGGTGCAGGACATGATCGAGCTGGCCGGCTACCCTTACGTGGGGTCTAGCGCGGAAGCTTGCGTACTCGCCTCGATGAAGCCCACTGCCAAAGCACTGGTGAAGAAGGCTGGTATGGCGACCCCTGACTGGGTCTCCCTCACCCAGTCACTCTTCCGCCAAGTGGGTGCGCCCGCAGTAATCGCGGCGATCGTTGAGTCCTTGGATTTCCCGCTGGTGGTCAAGCCCTCCAACGGTGGCTCTGCCTTGGGGCTGTCGAAAGTGAACAGCGAAGACGAGCTGCGCTCGGCTATGGTGGATGCTTTCGCTTACGGCGACACCGTCATGGTGGAGACTTTTATTCCCGGCCGAGAAGTAGCTGTGTCGGTAGTTGAGGAAGATGAGGGTGCCCGTATCCTGCCACCGGTAGAGATCGCTACCGATGATGGTCGCTACGACTACGATGCTCGCTACAACACTGGCCGCTCGGAGTTCTTCGTGCCCGCCCGCTTGAGCGAAGAAGAATTGTTTCACGTGAAACAATTGGCCTTGGCAGTTCACGAGACACTAGGTATGCGCGACCTTTCGCGCATCGACATGATCGTTGACGAGGACGGCCAGCCCTGGTTCATTGACGCTAACGTGGTTCCCGGCATGACTGATACATCGCTGCTACCGCTGGCGGCAGAAGCAGACTCCTCATTTGAAGAGCTGCTAAACCAGATTGCGCTGCGGGCTGCTAACGATGATGCGGTCACTGAGGAAGACGATCTGGAAGACTAAAACAGTTTGGCCCGGCGCTTTGCGCCGGGCCAAACCAATTGTTGCGGTAATCGATGCCTTAAGGTGTCACTGATTGCTCCGGCGCAGGGAGTTCACCACCACTGCCATGCGGTCGAGATCTTCACTGCCCGCAAACTCAATGATGATGCGGCCCTTGCGGCGGCCTTCCACTATCTTCACCCGCGTTTCAAACAGGTCTTCCAGTTGGTCAGTAACCATTCTGGCTACCTCTGAAGCTGGAGTTACTGCGCGCTTAGCGGCTCGTTTTTGCGCCGGGGTATCAGACACATCCCCAATCGCCACGATCTCTTCAGTAGCGCGCACAGAAAGGCCCTCGGCAATAATACGGTCAGCCAAGATGCCCATCTTGCTAGTTGAATCCAAGCTCAGCAGTGCGCGAGCGTGCCCGGCGGAGATAACTCCGGCCGCGAGCTTGCGCTGCACCGACGGCGGTAGCTTGAGTAACCGGATAGTATTAGCGATCTGCGAGCGTGACCGCGCAATTCGGTCAGACAGTTCCTGCTGGGTGCATTCGAAGTCTTCCATCAACTGCTGATAGGCGGCAGCTTCTTCAATGGGGTTAAGTTGCGAGCGGTGCAGGTTCTCCAACAAAGCATCGCGCAGCATGTCGTTATCGGCGGTAGAGCGGATAATAGCTGGGATCGTTTCAGCACCCGCGAGTTTCGATGCGCGTAGACGACGCTCACCCATGACCAGTTCATACCAGTTGCCATCTTCAGCGCTTAGACCAAGTTCCTCAATACTGCGAGTATCGAGTCGCTGAGACAGCTCGACCAGGTAGGCTTCACCTTCCTCGGCTGGCAGCGGACGCACCACGATTGGCTGTAGAACCCCGATTTCATTAATGGACGCTGCTAGTTCTGACAGCTCATCCTCGTCAAAAACATCGCGCGGCTGACGACGGTTGGGCGCAATGGCAGACACTGGTATATGTGCAAAGGTAGCCCCGGGCACCGGCATCAGCTCAACTTCGCCGCTGAGGCTCTGGGTCGCGCCGTCTGCCGCACCTGCACCAGATGCGGTGGTGGCGGTGTGCTCGCTGGCAGCTGAGCGGTCTTCGAGTGATTTGCCGCCAGCACTTTCACTCTCGGTCCCGACAGAAGAGGGAGAGTCGGCAGACTGAGCGTCGCCAATAATATCGGCAAATAGTGGTTTGCGCCTACCAGCCTTCTTGGCGGTTCCTCCAGAGGCCGTCTGCTTGCTATCGGCCACGGGTGAGGCCTTAGCTTTTGCGCCACCGCTGCCGGTTGGCGCGGTATCCGCCACCACTGCAGTGGAGCTCGCCTTTGTGCTGGGTGATCGCCCGGTGCTCCTGGGTTTAGTATCGGTACTTCCCTTAGTGGGAGCTTCGCTCTTGGTGGGCGTGCCGCTCTTCGTTCCGGTGCCGCTCTTCGTTCCGGTGCCGCTCTTGGCAGCAGAGCCCGCGGTCTTGCCCCGCTGCCGACGCTTGCTGGTGTCCGGCATCAAAAGTTTCTTAGTAACGTCCGCATGTTCGCGCGAAGCCTTCGCCCCGTCCTCGCGCGCCGGAACCAGGCTATCTAAGGGATGGCTGGATCGAATTGTTTCACGTGAAACATCGTCCTGCGCCGCTGAGGGTAGGAGGGCTCCCAATCCACGCCCGAGCCCACTGCGTTCTTTCTTAGCCATTGTTATTCCACCGTTTCTGCAATGCGTTGTGCGAGTTCCAGAGCCGCACGGCGGTAGGCAACAGCGCCGGTACCACGCGGGTCATGGTTGAAAATACTTCCTCCGAAGCTCGGTGCTTCAGAGAGTTTCACAGTCCTAGGTATTGACGCATCCAACACTAGGTGAGGCAGATATCGCCGCACTTCGGCCGCCACGTCGGCCGATAGGTTTGTGCGGGCATCCATCATCGTGAGGAGTACCGCCCCGATTTCTAGCTTGGGGTTCAGATAGCTACGAATACGCTCAATCGTATTCATCAGCATGGAAACGCCCTCCAGCGCGTAGTATTCCGCCTGTATGGGCACCAGTACTCGCTCTGCGGCGACCAGTGCGTTTAGCGTTAACAAGCCGAGGCTAGGTGGGCAGTCGATGATAATCAGGTCCACGCCGCGGTTAGTAGCTAGGAATGCCTTAATGGCGCGATCCAATATGAACTCACGCTGATAGCGCGAGGAAAGCTCGAGTTCAGCTCCAGAAAGATCAATGGTGGCGGGGCAGACAAACAATGTTTCCGCCTCTGGTGAAGGCTGTAAGCACTCCTGTAGGCTCATCGCCTCGCTGAGGACGTCGTAGGTGGACGCAGTTCCCTCAGGGTGTTCGATCCCTAGCGCCGTAGAGGCATTTCCCTGCGGGTCTGCATCGATAGCGACTACACGCAGGCCTGCTTTTGCCAGAGCTACCGCCAAATTCACGGTGGTAGTGGTTTTCCCAACTCCACCCTTTTGGTTCGCTACCGTCAACACAATAGGGCGGCGAGGGCGCGGAAAGACGGCGCGATCCAGCTCTGCATTGGCGCGCGCATTTTCAGCAAGCCGATTAGCCAGCGGGGTTGATGACATTACGAGGTCTCCTTCTGTACTGCATCTAGTCTAATGGCAGTACAGACATTTGCGTTGAGCCCTGTGGATAACTTGAGAGTGGGAATTGTTTCACGTGAAACAATTGTTCCGATTGTCTCTGCAGGAGCGCAGCTGCCAGCGGGAATCGTCTCGGGACGTCGGTGGAAAACCTAACAGCATCTGGCCGAGCAGATCGCTCAAACCGAATTGAACAGTCTCGTGATTACCTAGTTTCGGCGTTACCTAGTTTCGGCCTTGCCTAGGTCCGGCGTTACCTAGTTTCGGCCAATCTCGGTCGCCAGCTGTACGAGACACATATTTCGCCCACACCGCACTCACGGGGATCCGCATTACGGAAACGGCCCGCTGCGACGAGTCGTTACCGCACTATGACCCTAACGTGAGGCGCCTGTGCGTCCGTCGGATCGCCCATCTTTATTATTTTTGCCCTGATAAGGGTTGCGACCACTCTTTGGGCCGCCCGGGTCGCCGCCGCTCTTTCCACCGCGCTTCGTACCGCTCTTTCCACCACTTTTCGCACGGGTTTTCGCACGGGTTTTCGCACCCCCACGCGCATTTGGTTTCCTTCCGCGCCCACGCTGGCGCATATCACGGGCTTTCACTAACTCCAGCACCATAGTAGATTCATCTTCCATCACCGAAGGCACTTCGTGGATGCGGTAATCCGCCACCGCGTGTTGAGCGAAGATTGAGAGCGCGTCATCGACTTCTTGCTGAACACGCCGACCCTTCAAGGCCAGCACCTTGCCCCCTGGCTGTACCAAAGGCATGCATATTGGCAGTAGTTTGCGCACGTTCGCAACGGCCCTGGCTGTGACGATATCAGCTCGACCTTGGCCGCGTAGCTGTTGGGCCTGGGCCTCGTGGATGGTAACGTTATCCAGCCCGATCTCTTCGACTACGTCCGCTAGCCATTCGCAGCGCCTGGTCATAGGCTCCACCAGGTGTACGTCTACATCTGGACGGGCAATGGCGATGACTAGCCCGGGGAATCCCGCTCCCGAGCCAACGTCAAGTAGCTGCGCCCGTGAGGGGATGAAGTCCAGTAGGGCAGCGGAGTTCACTAGGTGACGGGACCACAGGCGGGGAAGTTCGCGCGGTCCGATGAGGCCGCGGAGTTCTCCTTCTTCTTCGAGCATGGTGGCGAAGTGGCGGATCGCTCCGAAGCTCATGCCAAACAGTTCGCGCACTTCGTCGGTGGGGGTTTCAACCTCTTCCGTAGCGGCATCAGCGGCATCCACTACGTTCGCGTCAGACACCTCAGCGGCATCGACGTCATCTTCGGCCGGTAAGTCAACATCCGCAGGTCCATTCTCCAGGGCACCCGCCGGAATTGTTTCACGTGAAACATCGCCCGTGGCAGCCGCTCCCGCGTCCTCTTGCGGAGCTCCACTACACTGCGCAGCATCGCTATCAGCCTCGCTAGTCACTGGAGCAGCGACGTCCTTATCGTGTAGGTCTTCCACCTTAGATTCCCCTCTAAACGCACCTGACCCAAACCGAAGTAGTTCAGGATTCTAATCTTTTACGGCTACTGTATTACCTATCTAGCCGCCCTGCTACAACGAACAGAGCGGCTAGATATCAACTAAACTCAATCTGCACAACACAGCGGTTTTGCAGGCTAAATGAGTCAGGCTTCGTCAGTTTCATCAACCTCGTCAGCCTCGTCCGCATCGGCCACGTCCTCGCGCTCCTGCGGCAAGATGACTACGCAACGGTTCGGCTCCACGCCCTCGGACTCGGAAACCAACCCCTCGGCGGCAACCACGTCGTGGCAGACTTTACGCTCGAACGGATTCATCGCTTCCAGCATCACCGGCTCACCATGGGTACGCACCCGAGTGATAGCCTCCTGCGCGATTTCCGTCAGTTCCTGCCGGCGCTGCGCACGGAAGCCAGCGATGTCCAGCATCAAGCGCGAGCGGTAACCCTGACGCGCCTGCACCGCCAGGCGGGTGAGCTCCTGTAAGGCATCGAGCACCTCACCATCTTCACCCACCAAACGCTCCAGGCGAGAGTTGGACTCTTCGGTCACAACCTCAACCATGGCGCGGTCATTTTCCACATCCAGTTCAATATCGCCATCAAGATCGGCGATATCAAGCAGTTCTTCTAGGTAATCCGCAGCGATGTCGCCCTCAGCTACCAGCTGGGACAGTCGCTCAGACTTACTCAGTTCCTCCGACATCTGTGACAACTCTCTTTCGATGCTTACAGGTTCAGCCCACCGGGCCTGGCCCAACTACTATTGTTGCTTCTTTTTCTTCGCGGCGCGGCGACGTTCCGCTTTACGTTCTTGACGGCGACGCTCGATCTCTTCGGGCGTGACCTGACTCTGGGTACGCTCCTTGCGCTGCTTCTCACGCTCTTGGCGACGACGCTCAGCTTCCGCACGAGCCTGACGCTGTGCGCGCGTCAAACGCTCCGGCTGGACCCGCTGCGGCTTCTCTTCCGCCTTCGGACGCACCGAGAACCGTCGCGTCCAACGCTCATCGGGCATAGCGTCCCACTCCGAATAAGCTAGCTCCCGGTAGGCGGAAAGCTGCTGATCCTCAGTGACAGTTTCGGGGAACTTGGTGGGCACCTTCGACTTGCGTGCCTGGGCCTTAACGTCCTTCAACAGGCGGGTACGCACCGCGGCTCGACCGTCCTCGTCATTGGAATCCACCGCGGCAATGTCACGGTCGTAGGCTTCGTAAAGCGGGCGAACGGAGTCCACGTAGCCCTTGCGACGCTTGTTCATCAGCTTGTTGTAGGCATCCGATCCTGGGGTGGGCATGCGCTCAATGGTCCACAACTGCTGGCCCAGAGTCCACAAGTTGGTGGTGAACCAGTAGATCAGCACACCGGTTTGGAAGAAGAAGCCCGAAACACCGATGAACAGCGGCATGGTGTACATCATGGTGGTCTGGGTGCGCATCATCGGGTTGGACGGATCCTTGGCCGTCTCCGGCATGTTCTTCATGGTCAGCTGACGCATGGTGTAGAACTGCGTGATCACCATCGCCACGATCAGCACCAAAATGGCGATCTTCGCCTGCATGGTCGGGGCGGTGGTGAACATGGTGGAAAGCGGCGCCCCGAAAACGCTGGAGGACTCAATGTCAGCGGCGATACTGGCATTTAGCGGCCCCAGGTTCTTGTACATGTAGGTGCCCTCAGCGATCGCGCTGGTGGAGGCCAGCACGCGGAAGAGGGCGAAGAACACCGGCATCTGGAACAAGATCGGCAGGCATGAGGAGTACGGCGTGGTCCCGTGTTCCTTGTAAAGGGCCATCATTTCTTCGCTCATGCGCTGGCGCGAAGCAGTGTCCTTCTTGCCCTTGTACTTATCCTGGAGCTTCTTTAGCTCCGGTTGCAGTGCTTGCATCCCGCGTGAAGCCTTGATCTGTTTGAAAAACAGCGGGAACAGCACGATACGCACAATGATCGTCAAACCTACGATAGATAGCACCCAGGCAATGCCGGGGCCATCATCCATACCGAGGAAGACGAGCACGTCGTGGACGCGCACCATCACCCAGGCGACCGCTACCTTGAAGGGGTAGAGCATCTTGTCAAACCACACGGGTAGACTCCTTATTTTTCACACACTCACGCAGGCAAGCCTGCTTTTTCAGTTCTCGTCAGTTATTCGTCAGTCTTGAGGTCGCACGTAAGGCTCCGGCTTCCAGTGTCCCACGTCCGGGACGTGGTCGACACCGCCCTTGGACCAGGGATTGCACCGCAACAAACGCCATCCTGCTAATACTATTCCCTTTAGCGGCCCGTGCACTTGCACAGCCGTGACCGCGTAGTTCGAACACGAAGGGTAGTAGCGGCAAGTTGGTGGCAGCGCCGGGGAGATGAAGCGTTGGTAGAAACGCACCGGGGCCAACACGACGGCGATCATGATCGCGCGCAGAGTTTGCATCACTGATCACCTTCTGTCCTCGCGCTGCTTGCACAGCTGCCTTGCGGTGCACGGTTGGCGGCACCGTTGGCGGCGCGGCTGGTCTCCCGCGCCGCTTCTTTTGCCAGTGCGCGGGCGAGTGCGTCGTCCAAAGCGGGTGCCAATTTCGGCGAGGACGGGTCGCTAAGTCCCGGCAAAACTCGCACCACTACCACCACATTTGCAGGTAGCTGCGCGACCTTGTCACGCATCAGGTGACGCAGTCGGCGCTTGGCTCGGTTGCGGTCGGTGGCGCGGCGGAACACTCGCTTAGGTACGACGAAACCGACGAGGCGCCCTAGGGTGGTTGCCTCGCCGGTCCATACGTGTACGACAAGCTCTAAGTTGCCCGCTCGCGCACCTTTGCGGGTGGCAGCGCGGAAGAGCTCAGGCTGTCGCAGCCTGTGCTCGCGTGCTAACACTCACACAGCAAGCTTGGCGCGGCCCTTACGGCGACGGTTCGCAATGATGGCGCGGCCGGCGCGGGTGCGCATACGCAGGCGGAAGCCGTGGGTCTTCGCCCGACGGCGGTTATTCGGCTGGAAAGTGCGCTTCGACACGATGTTCTCCTCATTTGTGAACGGCTGAGCCGTTCTCTTCCTTCAAGCCCCACTCCCACGCGCACCCACCGTTTGACGATGAGGTCCGCAGGTTTGAAGCCTTCCCTCCACAGGACCATTTATCCTCTTCGCCCGCGAAAAAGCGCGCTCTAAGGACACCTACCTCCAGCTGAGGGGACGCATACAACGTTTAAGCCTACGGTTTGGGGGCTTTTGCGTCAATGTAGCGCGCTGGGCGGCCCATTCCCCACAGTTTCCACAGTTGTGGACAACAATGGGGACACAGGCCAGTGAATTTTCCACATCTTGCTACTTATCCACAGCGTGGTGGCCTGGAGAATTCCCGCTTAATCATTGAGAACCACATTGTTGTAAGTATTTTCGGACATTTCCACAGACATATCCCCAGAGTGGGGATAACTTCCCTAAGTCTGTGTAAACGTGGCACACTGGGGAGCAGTTAGCAGAAAAGAGCGTGGTCAAACTCACGCCAGGTTGGAGGCCAAAAGTGGAAGGCAACACTTTGTCGCGTGCCTGGGAGGAAGCCGTTGAGCTGTTGGCCGGCGAAATCACTCCCGCGCGCATGGGGTTCATTCGCAACACTCAGCCCCTGGGCGACATCGAAGGCACCATCTTGGTGGCCGCCCCCAACGACTTCGTGAAGGAATACATCGAAACCAAGGCGATGGGTCAACTCACCCAAGCCCTCTCCCAAGCCCTGGGCCGGGAGATCCGCATCGCTGTGACAGTGGATGCAAATCTGTCACAAAACTTCGATGATTTCGACGCTGATTCCAACGAAACCACCCCCGGTGCCATCCAAACGAACCCAGGCAGCGGCGAAAGTGCTGGCTCAATACCCGCCCCATCCCCGTCCTCGCGAATGGAGGACTCCTCCGAAACTGTGCCCGGGCGCGGCGCCGCTTCCGGGGTGCTACCGGGCGAATCCCAAAACGATCACGGTCGCGACAGTGTCGGCAGCATTGACCTTTCCGGCTCGCGCCTGAATCCGCGCTTCACTTTCGACACTTTCGTGATCGGCTCCTCCAACCGTTTTGCCAACGCCGCGGCCAACGCGGTGGCGGAAGTTCCAGCTAAGGCCTACAACCCGCTGTTCATCTACGGCGGCTCCGGGCTGGGAAAAACCCACCTGCTGCACGCCATCGGCAACTACGCTTTGTCGCTCTACCCGCACTTGAAGGTGAAGTACGTATCTTCGGAAGAATTCACCAACGACTTCATTAACTCCATTCGCGATGACCGCGCTGAACAGTTCCAGCGCCGCTACCGCGAAGTGGACATTTTGCTGATTGACGACATCCAGTTCATTCAAGGCAAAGAACAAACCGTGGAGGAGTTCTTCCACACCTTCAACACTCTCTACACCGCTGACAAGCAGGTGGTAATCACCTCTGATGTGCCGCCTAAACAGTTGTCGGGTCTGGAGGATCGACTGCGGTCGCGCTTCGAGATGGGACTGCTCACTGATATTCAGCCACCGGACTTAGAAACCCGCATCGCAATCCTGCGTAAAAAAGCCATTGCTGACAATCTGGCGGTGGATGACAACGTCCTCGAATACATTGCTTCGCGCATTTCTTCCAATATTCGCGAGTTGGAAGGCTCCCTCATCCGCGTGACGGCGTATTCGAACCTCACGCACCAAAGTATTGACCGCTCTCTGGCGGAGATGGTGTTGAAGGATATCATTTCGGATCCGGAAGATACCGAGATCACGGTGGCGCTCATCATGGGGCAGATCACCGACTACTTCGACGTCACATTGGAACAGTTGTGCTCTGCCGATCGCTCCCGCGTGCTGGTGGAGGCTCGCCAGATCGCGATGTACCTGTGTCGCGAACTTACCGACTTGTCGCTTCCTAAGATTGGGCAGGCTTTCGGCGGGCGCGATCACACCACGGTGATGCACGCCAACCGTAAGATTTCCTCCCAGATGACCATGAAGCGTGAGGTCTACAATCACGTCACTGAGCTAACTAACCGCATCAAGCAGCAAGCGCGGATGCACTAGTTCGTTTCACGAGGACGGTCGCGCCGCTTTTTCGCGGGAGAGTGCCGCTTGCAGTGTTTTTCCACAATAACCTGTGGATTAGTGTGGATAACTCTGGGTTTTGAACTACTGTGAGAAGCTCACCTGTGGACAGATTTGCTTACAAATTTTGTCATTCCCCAGCGCCCCACACTTATCCACAGCTCACCCACCCGCCTATCCACCCGCGATTTCGTTGAGATTACGGGCGAAACTAGCGGTTTCCACAGTGTCCACAACAGTGATGATTATTATGAGAGAATTAAATCGCAAAAAATGAATCCCCCAACATGGAGATCTTGATGTGGATGGCGCGGCTCGGCGTGGGGCCTTGCATTCGCTTGCGGTTTCCACTCACTATCCCCAAGCAAGGTGCCTTGGGCTCAAAATTCACGTAAAGTGGCATAAGTTGTAACTATAAATTTTCTACTCACGCCCGTTGTGACACCTGCTGTGAAAAGAGGCCGACTGTGAAGTTCACCGTTGCACGAGACGTCCTAGCTGACGCGGTTGCTTGGGCTGCCCGCACTGTACCGAATCGTCCTTCGGTTCCGATCTTGGCGGGCATCCGCCTCAAGACCGGCAGCGATACTTTGGAACTTTCTTCCTTCGACTACGAAATCTCCACCCGCACGGAGATCCCCGCTGAGATCGTAGCACCCGGTGACCTACTGGTTTCGGGCCGCCTGTTGGCTTCCATCACCAAGTCTTTGCCGAACCAACCGGTCCAATGCACCTTGGAAGGTAACAAGCTGTCCTTGGTTTGCGGCACCGCGCACTTCACCTTAGCCACCATGTCGGTGGATGAATATCCTCCCATGCCGCAACTTCCCCAGGTCGGTGGCCGGGTAGACGCTCACGAACTTGCCCAAGCTATCGCCCAGGTTTCGGTGGCTGCTTCTTCCGATGACACCATCCCGCTGCTTACCTCTGTGCGCATGGAAATCGAAGATGACACCATCACCTTGCTGGCAACCGACCGCTACCGCCTCGGTATGCGCGAGCTGAAGTGGAATCCCAATAAGGCCGGTATCTCCACCGCTTTGCTAGTGAAGGCCCGCACCTTAGGTGACGTGGCGAAGTCCATGACCAGTGGCGGTGAAGTGGAGCTGGCATTCGATGCTTCTCCCGATGCTCCGCTTAACTCCTTGATTGGTTTTATCGCGGGAGCCCGCCAAACCACCTCCACTTTGATGGATGGTGACTACCCCCCGGTGCGCCGCCTTTTCCCCGAAGAAACCCTGGTCCACGCCGTAGTTAACCGCGTGGAACTGCTAGAAGCGGTCCGCCGCGTTTCCCTGGTAGCGGAAGCCAAGACTTCCGTGCGCTTGGGATTCGATGAGAACCAAGTGGTGCTCGAAGCCGGTCAAGATGACAACGCTCAAGCTTCAGAAGTTATCGCCGCCCAGTTAGATGGTGAGCCGTTGCGTACCGCGTTTAACCCCCGCTACCTGGAAGCTGGGCTAGCGGCGCTGAGCACCGATTACGTGCGTTTTTCCTTCACCGACGCCGCCAAGCCGGCCGTCATTAGCGGCCAGAAGGAAATCGATGGGGATGTGGATAAGAACTTCCGCTACCTCATCATGCCGATTCGCTTTGGCTTGTAGAGCTAACTGCGGGTAGCGTCCCGCAGGGAAAAGGCGCGCGTGTACATCTCCGACTTCGCCATCGATGACTTCCGCTCCTATCACCACGCGGTAGTGCGTTTTCAACCTGGTGTGTGCGTACTGCTAGGAGCCAACGGCCAGGGTAAAACCAACTTGGTGGAAGCCTTGGCCTACCTGTCATCTTTTAGCTCTCATCGTTCCTCAGCTGACACTGCCCTGGTGCGACAGCCTCCCAGCGGTGAGCAGCCCGGTGGGGCGGTGGTGCGTGCCAAGGTCCACACCGGGGAGCGCGAGCGGGTGTTGGAGTTAGAAATCGTACGAGGACGGGCGAACCGGGCGCGAATCAACCGCACCTCGGTGCCCCCGCGCGAGTTACTCGGGATAGTACGCACCATCGTCTTCGCTCCGGAGGACCTGACGTTGGTCAAAGGTGATCCGGGGGATCGGCGGCGCTTTCTGGATGAGGTGGCCGCGCAGCTGTGGCCCTCTCACCAGCGGGCGGTATCCCAGTTCGATAAATTGGCGCGCCAGCGTGGGGCG
>JAEWEQ010000071.1 GCA_023389315.1 Actinomycetes bacterium
CACCCGCAGGTGGTGGCGGATCTGCTAGAAAAACACGCCAAGGGGATCGATGAGGTGGGGTTGCCGGAGGATCTAAAGTCCCGCGTATAACTCTCCAACCACCTCAGGCACGTCATCGGTGCGCGAACCGTCCTCGTCAACCCAAAAACTCCGCCGATGACGTGCCGCTGGTTTTGGGGTGCGACCCAACGACGGCTGTTTATCGGTCCGTGCCCTACCACCTGCACAGGCACGTCACCGGTGCGCGAACCGTCCTCGTGGATGCGCAAACTCCGCCGATGACGTGCCGCTGGTGGCGAGCCGATGGCAGTAACGTAGAGGCATGCAAGATTTCGTCGCCGACAACGCAACCCAGCCATTCCGCGCTCATGACGCATCGCTCACCTCACAGCCCGCCACCGAACCGGCGGGCCTCGAAACCCGCCCCCCAACAGGCCCCGGTGGCCCGCAAACCGACACCGAGCACGAACTCGCCCGCGTGGCGCTGGGCGCGCTCGGCGGAACCATTGCGATGACGCGTTCGGACCCACACCACCTGGGAGCCCAACCGGCGTTGACAGCGCAGGATTTAGCGAATCAACTGACCTTGCCTTCCCACATCCGTATCGCCGCGGTGGAGGAAATCGCGAACGTCCCTTCGCCCTCAATCACCTTGCCGATACTGCGCCAGGCTTTCGATTTCGCGAACCGAGCGGTTGACGAGGGCGCGGCGGGCGTGGTTTTCACGCACGGGACCGACACTATGGAGGAGTCTGCGTTCCTGTTCGACCTGATTTGGGATCGTCCCGAACCGGTGGTTTTCACCGGTGCGATGCGCGACGCCTCGCAGTCCTCTTACGACGGCACCACCAATATCGATAACGCCATGATCGTGGCCGCTTCACCGCATTTTCGCGGCCGTGGGGTGCTGGTGGTGATGGCGGATTTGATCCACACGGCGGCCCGCGTGCGTAAGATTCACACCCATTCGGTGGCTGCTTTCCAGTCTTTCGGTGCCGCCCTCGGGGTGGTGCGCGAGGGCGTGGCGTACGCCTACTATCCGCCGGGGCCACGCCATGCGCGCTTGCAGCCGGCGTTCGATGCGGATCTGGCAGCGATCCCGATGTTGACTATGAGTTTAGGGGATGACGGCCGTTACCTGCGGGCGTTGGCGGGTGAAGGAGCTCGCGGAATCGTGATCGTGGGTGTAGGCGCGGGCCACGTTCCCGCTCCGGCAGCGCCGATCGTTTCCCAGATTATCGAGGACGGGGTGCCAGTAGTCGTGTGCACGCGCGTTCCCGACGGGGGCACTTTGCAACGCACGTACGGGTATGTCGGGGCTGAGATCGACCTCGCTAACCGGGGGGCGATAATGGGTGGGTCGCTCTCCGGCGTGAAGGCACGCCTACTGCTGCATCATCTGTTAGCCGCGAACGCCAGCCCCAAGCAGATCACCGATACTTTCCGCCAGTATTGGGGCTAACTGGCGGTCTTTTTCCTACGGCGCTTTCCCCACCCGCTACGGCACGTCATCGCCGGAGTTTGCAACCCGCTGAGGAGGTTTCAACCATCGTTGACGTGCCTGTATGGTTGGCAAGCGGCTCGCGAAAGCCACCATTTGACATCTCTCCCACGTAGCAAACGAAAACGCCCCACCCAAGCGGGCGGGGCGTTCGTGGATTTTAGAAGTCCCAGTCTTCGTCCTCGGTATCTTCAATGTCACCGATCACATAGGAGGATCCGGATCCGGAGAAGAAGTCGTGGTTCTCGTCCGCGTTGGGCGACAGCGCCGCCAAGATCGCGGGGTTCACGTCACACGCTTCGGCTGGGAAGAGCGCTTCGTAACCCAAGTTCATCAGCGCCTTGTTGGCGTTGTAACGCAGGAACTTCTTCACGTCCTCGGTCAAACCGAGCGGATCGTACAGGTCTTCGGTGAACTGCTCTTCGTTGTCGTAAAGCTCATCGAGCAGCGAGAAGGTGTAATCCTTCAACTCCGCTTGGCGTTCGGGGGAGGATTCGCGCACCGCCACCTGGTACTTGTAGCCAATGTAGTAGCCGTGGACCGCTTCGTCGCGAATAATCAGGCGGATCAGGTCAGCGGTGTTGGTGAGCTTGGCGTGCGCCGACCAGTACATGGGCGCGTAGAAACCGGAGTAGAAGAGGAAGGATTCCAACATGGTGGAAGCAACCTTCTTCTTTTCCGGGTCGTCGGCCACGTAGTAGGAGTTAACGATGCGCGCCTTATTTTGCAGTTCTTCATTTTCGCGCGACCAGCGGAAAACTTCGTTGATTTCCTCCGTGGACAGCAGGGTGGAGAAAATCGAGGAGTACGACTTCGCGTGCACCGACTCCATGAACGCGATGTTGGTCAGCACCGCTTCTTCGTGCTGGGTGCGAGCGTCGGGAATGAGGGAGACCGCGCCGACGGTGCCTTGCAGGGTGTCCAGCAGGGTGAGGTTGGTGAACACCTTGTTGGTCATGTCCTGTTCTTCGTGGGTGAGGGTCTTCCACGAGGGGATATCGTTGGACAACGGGATTTTTTCCGGCAGCCAGAAGTTCCCGGTGAGCCGGTCCCATACTTCCAGGTCTTTTTCGTCCTCCAACTTGTTCCAGTTGATGGCTTCGAAAATCTCGTGGTCAGTCACGTTTCCTCCCGTTCTTGTGTTTCCTGTCCTTCATCATCTCATGGTTCACGAGGACGGTACAGGCCTAAGCGGTGCGCGTTGAGTTCCCCAGTACCATCCCCACCCTCAGGCACGTCAACGCCCCACGAACCGCCCTCGCCAACCCCCAAACTCCACCGATGACGTGCCCGTGCGGAAGGACACTGCCGGCCAAGTCCCAACCTGGCAGCGCGAACCAGCCTTCTCGGACCACGCCCACCCTCAGGCACGTCAACGCCCCGCGAACCGCCCTCGCCAACCCCCAAACTCCACCGATGACGTGCCCGTGCGGAAGGGGCGGAGGGGCGAAGGGGGCATCGAATGTGGAGACCCTGCGACGCGGCCCGACGACGTGCGGCGCGACGACGTGCGGCGCGCGCAACATCAGCGAACAACAAGCGGCGCGCCACAAGGTGAACGACCGAAACCCGGCCCGCGCAACAGCGGCGCGCCACAAAACAAACAACCGAAACCCGGCCCGCGCAACAGCGGCGCGCAACAACGGCGCACAACGAAGGGACCCACCGAACAGGTGGGTCCCTAAGTACGTTAGGCGACGCCTACTTGTTGCGCGCCACCAGGTAGACTGCGCCGCCCGCCATCGCGCCCAGCACCAAGCCTTGACGCAGGTGCGGCATTACTTTGCCTTTTTCGCGGCGGCGCTCCCCGCGGTGCAGCAGGTAGCGTTCCACCGCGGAGTTCAACATCAATCCGGCAACCACCGCACCGCCAAGCACCGCGACCTGTGTAACGGTGTTCTGCTTGCCGAAGTACGACTTGCGCCACTGCTTGCTTAGATCTTTCCCGCTGGAGCTCACCGCTTCAGGCACTCCAGGCAGGTGGTAGTAGTAGGACGCCACGCCCGCCAAGATTGCGCTCTTGCCGAAGAAACGCACAGCGGAAGATTCAACGAAGTCGGGCATCGCGTACCAGGCGGCGACGGCCCCGCCCACCACTGCGGCTTCCGAAATATCGGGGTATTGCTCGGACACGTCGTGCCATTCTTGCAGGGTTTGCATCACTTGGTTAGTGCTCATCAGGCTTGGCCTTTCTCGCGCTCGCGGAGTGTGTTCTTCAGCTTAGCGAAACTAGCGCGCGTTGGCACCACATTTTGCTACTCGTGCCCAAGCCAACGACCGATACCGCGCGCAACAGACCACACGCAACAGGCCTAGCCACTCACGCCCAACAAATTAGACCACGCGCAGCAGGCCGAACCACCCGCGCACAAAACCCGGCAGCCCACACTTCCTCGCGGGCTGGTCCTCCGCTCAGGCGTTCTCCGGATGCGGCCACGGGTTCGGCAAACACCCGTGCATCGCCAGGGTTTGCTGCAACATCACCGGCGCGGGGGTCCCCGGCGGGTTGGGGGGTTCGTGCCCCAGGCCGAGGGCGTGTCCAACCTCGTGCCCAATCACGTACTGCCGGTACGCCTCCAACGACCCACCCGCTTCCATGAACGGCGTCGCACCATAAGCCCAACGTTCAATGTTGATGACCGTGCGATCGTCAACATGGCAGGAGGTTTCCCCGTGGGTATCGAGCGGGGCACAGAGGGGCAAGACTTGATCGGAAGAAGCCACCATAATGCGAGTATCGTAACTACCTGACTCCACCTGTTGGAAGTTGCGTCCCCAGCCGCGTCGATCGTTCAAAGTGGTTGCCAAAATCGCGGCGAAGGCGGCGGCGTCAACCGGCAGACCATCCTCGATCTCCAGACGGTAGCGGAAAACTTCGCCGCGCGCGCTCGGCAAGTCAGCCGGCACCGGTACCACCGAGAACGTGCCCTTTCCTTTACCCTTCACATCCGCGGACGTCAGGGCCCCCGTGAGGATCTGCGGAGGGCGAGGTTGGAAAAGTTTCCCATCACTGCCCGCGTTTCCAATGGCAATGTAGCGCGAGGTCGCCGCGCGCGACAGGTCGTTGGCGGACTTCACCGTCTTCGCGGCTTCTTCCAACGTGGTTTCCGGCGCGAGCGGCACCAGCGGCCCGGTCGCCAACTGCGCCCCCAGCAACAACGACACCGGGTCGTCAGTGGAAGCCACCACCGCCAGTCCTTGTCCGTCGAGGCGGCGGGTGGAAGCAATATTCAGGGCGAGGACGTTCACGCCGCTTCCCGAAAGCGCCATCTTTTTGCGCCCGGCGCTCAAAGCGTCCAGTGCTTTAGCGTCGAACTGACCCACGGACACCACGAACGCCGGGTCAAGCGTCGCAATGGTTTCGCTAACTTCGTTGTAGTTACCTTCGTCGACCAGCAGCACAGGGCCTTTGCGGGCGCTTCCCGCTAGCGCTGCCACTGCCACGGTGGTGGGTTTGCCAGTTGCCACCAGGTAGACACGTTCCGCCCCGTCGGGGTAGAGGCCGCGAGCGATGGCGCACGACATGCCAGCGGCGTTTTCACTTTGCCAAACTTGCGTGCTGACGGTGTCTGCTCCGTTATGTCCTGCGGCGGTGGCGGCGTTGCGAGCTGCTTGAGCTCCTGCGTCGAGTGCTTCGGGGCTGACCAGTGCCTCTCCACCCAGAGCCACGACGTTTACGGCTTGAAGGCGCCCGATTTCCGCGGCGCTAGCTTCCGGCAGGCTACCGTCGGCGTTGGTAAAAAGCACGGGGCCGGGTTTTTGCGATGCCACGGCCGCGGACATGGCGACTACGCTGGAAATGTCCGCGGGGTTAGCCAGGTAAGCGGTGGCGGCACCGGCGGGGAAGGCCCGCCAGGAGGCGTCCACGGCGGCGGGCACGGGTTCAGCGTCGTACCGCACGATCGAGGGGTCCGGGCCTTTGGGGCGAGATTCCACCGCGGAGGGTGCCCGCTGGGTGCCCAGCACAGGCAAGACAACTGAGGCCGCGGCGGTTAGCAGCAGGCCTCGTCGTGAAACAACCGGGTTCCCCATAGGTTTACTATTATTCCAAGACCACTTGCCGTTGGCAAGGTTTTGATTTTAACTGGGGCGGCCCGCACCGGCGTTATTTGCTTCGGCGTGGCTGAGTTTCGCGTATGATTTTGCGCTTTATTCACGAGGACGTTCCCCGCCCTCGCTAATCGATATCTTCCCGGGTGATATCACCCACGCGGTGTTCTTCGTAGAAGTCGGAGCGTTTTTGTAACTCCTCATTGACTTTGTCGAACCCGTACTGCTCCAACAAGGTCGGCTGGTCCGAGTACAGATTGGTCCCCAAACCCAGCCGATCGCCCTCGATCTTAATCCCCAAGCTCGCCATGATGGTGGGGAAGAAATCGAAGGGAGCGTAGACGCGGTTGTGGGTGCGGGAGCGCCCCGGGTCGGGCAGCGCGGAGTTGATGAACACGTTCGCGACGGTGCGTTCATAGGAGGGGTCCCAGCCGACGAAGAACTCGTTATCCATCGACTTGTGGTCACCGGTGATCACGATGACGGTGTCTTTGTACCACGGTTGGGCTTGGATCCAGCGCACCAGTTTCACGGTTTCGGCTTGGGAGTAGTGGATGACGTTTCCGTACTGTTTGTCGGAGGGCCGCTCGCTCATGCGGGGGGAGACGTAGCCGCCGTTGGGGTGGGTGTCAGCGTTTTCTAAAATGAAGTAAAATGGTTTTTCCCCGCTACCTAAACGCGTCATTTCTGCTTTAGCGTATTCGTAAAGTTTGTCATCTTCTAGGCCCCAAAAAACGAAATAGTTCGGGGGGACGAGCTTGCGATCGCGGGCAGTTTGCAAGTCAAAAATGCGGAAGTTACCGTGCCGGCGGTAATAGTCCCCCATTTTGTGCCAGTTCGAAAATGTCCCCAGCATAAAGGAAGTTTCGTAGCCGTGCTGGTGGAGGATATCCCCAATGGTTGCAAAATTCGGGTAGGAGATGCGCCCGCCCACACTGGAGTTGTAGAACGGGATCATTGGCACGCCAGCTTGGAAGTTCATCATCCCCGCCAGCGAGTGGTTCGCGCCGTAAGTCTGCAGCGGCCCACCGAAGTGGTCGGTGTGTGAAAACGTGGTGTTTTCCTTCGTCAACTGCCCCAGGTCCGGCATGAGGTTTTGCTGCAGGTAGCCGCCTTCGTCGGCGCCGTAGTAGGAGTTCTCGATCGACTCCATATAAATGTGGATGAAGTTCTTCGGCTTATCGGGGAACTGCAGGATTTCGTCGGTTGGTTCAACGTAGTTTTCGGCGATGAAATTTGACCTGACAAAATACGACCTGGCCACCCCGATTAGGGGCAGCGCCGCCACGGAGTAAACCAACGCGCTGACCAGGCCCACCACCATCGCGATATTAGCCACTCGCCGGGAGGTGGTTCGTTTCGGAGTTTTCAGACCGAGGAATTTTCGCGATGGCGACGCCCCGTCCTCGCGAATCCTCACCCCCGTTAAAAGTAGCGGAACGACCGCGCTGGCGAGGGCGGTGCCGATAATCGGGTAAATCACCCGCAGTAGCAGGTCAGCTCCTTGTTCCGGGGTGGTACCGGGGTTACCGCCCAGCATGAAGAACAGTAGTTGGTCGGCTTGGACACCAGCGAAGGTGGTTGCCACCCAGTGGGAGAGGAAGTAGATAGCGGCCGCCAACCCACCAACCACGGCGTAGGTCAGGGTGGTGAGGACGGTGCGTCTCATTCGTTGTTCCTCGAACTTGGCAGGTTGGTGCCCCCGGTCAGTAGCCCAGGCAATGAGGAAGCTGCTTACCACCAGCGCCACGGCCGCCCAGATGAGATGTAAAACAATGAAGGTCTTGATGTTTGGAGGTTGTTCAGCGGCGGGAATCGGTTGCGTCATCCCCGCGAGTGTGAGCCCCAAACAATTGGCGAACAGCCCGTGCAAGACACCGTAGCGGAAGGTTTCACGCTGTTCCGTGCTCGCAAGCCAGCCAAGGCCAGATACCAAAGACACGAGGATTTGGGCGCAGATTAGGTAGGTGAACATGGGTGCTCTCTATGCTGTGCGCCGAGTCACCGCCAAGCACCTCGGTGCGCACGGCTAGCCGGTGTAGACAGTCAGTATGGATAGTTTTAACTGTCCTGAAGATTACGCCCACCGGTCGGGGGCGAGCAACCTCCTTCTTTTCCAGCGCGCGACCGCGACCGCGGACATTTCAGGACAATCGCTTCACTATCTGAAACACTTCTTCTTTGCTATAAACACGTGTGACTTAGTTACCGTTTTACGACTTTCGACATCAGCTATCTTCGCGCCCTAATTCGTCCAGTCGGTGCTCCTCGTAGAAAGTGTTGCGCTTAGATAACTCATCATTGATGTAGTCGAAACCGTACTTCTCTAATAGGGTGGGTTGATCCGAGTACAGATTTGTCCCCAACCCCAACCTATCGCCTTCGATCTGTACTCCTAAGCTCGCCATGATGGTGGGGAAGAAATCGAAGGGCGCGTAAGCGCGGTTTTTGGTGCGCGCAGGCCCTGGGTTTGGTAGCGCGGAGTTGATGAAAACGTTCACCACAGTACGCTCATAATCAGGGTTCCAACCAATGAAGAACTCATTATCCATGGATTGGTGATCACCGGTGAGGACGATCACCGTGTCCTCATACCAAGGTTGAGCCTGGATCCACCGCACCA
>JAEWEQ010000001.1 GCA_023389315.1 Actinomycetes bacterium
ATTGAATGATTTCGTGATTGACCAGCGGGTGAGCGTTGCCTTCAACTTCGAGTGCGTCCTCGAGGCGACCAACTTCTTGGCGCAGTTCACCGCTGCGCTGGTCGATGATCTGCATCTCCCATTCCACCCCCAAGGAGGAGCGAGGGGAGCGCTTGAAACCACCCAAGGTGCCAGTTGTAGACATGCTTACTTCCTTACTTCTTCCCGTTGCCCTCATTGTAAGTTGGAGTAACGACCATCTCGACTACTGGGCGCGAAATTAGGGGCAAACGTGAGAATACTGGCACTTTCACGAGGACGTGGGGCTGGGTGGGGGAGGGGCCTCACTTTGGGAAAATATGCGAGGCTTATTCGCCGGTGTGACGAGATTCATCTAGAAGAGTGGGTTTTTACTGTAGTCTACGGTGCGCCGCTATCACCAGTGCTGCCAACAACAAGGCCTCGAGCACCTCACCCTGCTCGAATATGAAACAATCGATCACAAGGCAGCCCTAAAACCTGCATAGAACTGTCACCTAAACGATGCAGCAGACCCCCTACCTATGCAGCAGACCCTGTTGTTCCTACGAAATGCGGTTTACTTTGAATTCACTACGGATATGGAGACTCGACGGAGCCTGGTAGATGCGCTGGGATGGGTGCAAGATTTGCGTTCTAGCTCAGTTACGCCAGAGGAAATTCGAAAGCGAATTAGAGCCGGTGACTCATCTACTCTGTTGACTAGTCCTGGAGTGCATTTACTCTGCGGACACTTTGGAAAAGGGCAACAGTTTGACCGGGTAATCGTAGTAGGTCTTGAACACAGCTCTGAAGAAACTAGGTGGGCATCAAACTTGCCTGATGAGTTGCCCCAGATACCCTCTTACAAAACGACGGAAATCGTCTTCATCCAGCTTGTCTTCTTCACTCCCAATCGGAAACTCCGACCACTTGGTTTCGCCTGTTCTCGACACGGTTCTATACCACTTCTTTATATCTGTTCCGGTACGTATGGCTGAACTAGACGAGTTTTCTGAGTTGTCTCTATTCTTAATTTGTAATGACTCCCATAATATATCGGGCTGTGTGCCGCGGCGGATGAAGTCTACCGACTTTACAACTTCGCCAGCACACCAAATCCAGTCATCATCGCTGAGTTTCATGTCTATATAGCGTTCGAGCAGTTCACCTACTACATTCTCTGCAACCATTGCGATGCGGTGCCCCTCGACGAGAATTTCCAGATCTTCCTTGGCTTTCCCATACCCAATCTCCATGACTGTTGCCAACGCAGGATCCGGCACAGTTTTCGGCATCGGGAGCCTTTTAGGTTGCCTGCCGTTCGAATACTTTTTCGCGAGGTAGACGAGATGCTCCCTATTTCCAAATTTAGGCTCAGGCAACTTACGAGATGCGTGCTGCAGAATTCTGAGATTTGGGTTGTCCCGAGAAAATAGGACTATTTTCACAAAGTTGTCAGCCAGTGAATGGTCGATTTCCGTCATCACTTCATGTGCTAGTGTTTCAAGCTCATCCATTAGCGCACCCTTCTACGTGGAGTTAAGGGCTGTCACCCCCATCCATTATTATCAGATGGACGTGCTCGAGATCGCGTAGGTGGGAGACTCTGTGGAACTATCGGGCGAGGCAGCATGCATACAGAACTAAAGATCGCTTGGTCAACGAGTTGCTCGAAGTTAGTCTTCACTCCAACACTCCTGCCTGCTGTGGACAGTTGGATCGCGGCAGCTTAGAGTGCCAGTGTTCCTCAAATGCGGAACTGACGTAACTTGATTTGCACGTCCCGTAACGACGGTGATGAAAGCAAGGCGATGGTCTTCGTGGAAGTCAAACTTGTCCTTACACTAGCGCATCCTCGAATCAATGCGCTCTGCAAAGGTTGCGATAGGTAAAGTCCATCGGGACGGCGTGCGTAGTTGTAGTCGATCGCTATTGTTAGAAGAGGGAACCTTCGCATTCCGAAGCTTGATCTGGTACCAATTCTCTATCGCTTGTATTGGAATAACGTGAGAATTTAAAGTGTTCTGGAGGGTTACTTTCGACACCATGAAAATGATCCAATACAGCTCTGCCGATTGCCTCACCGAGACCAAGGGGCACAGCATTGCCGATTTGCTTATACTGTTGTACTAGACTCCCCTCAATAACCCAGTCATCTGGGAACTGCTGGATTGCTTTGTACTCTTCTACGCTGAGTGGCCGATCTTCCTCCGGATGCCCTAAATCCGTTGCAGGCATAGCTGGGTGGGTAACAAGAGTGGGTGCCGGTCGATCCCAAGAAATTCGACGATAGAAACCAGTCTTTCCGCCGCTAAGATGGAACGATTTTCCCATCGCTAGCGGTTGAACCTCCCGAGGGAGATCCTTCCAGTATTGTCCAGGGCCAAGCATGCGATAGTATTTCAATCGTTTCTCTGGAAAAGGGAGGAAGTGACATTCCCTGGTTGATAAACTAGAGAATGTTTCTTCAACTGTCTTCCAAGGAGAGAGTCCCCAACCAGGGTCAGCAGAATGTGTGGGGACAAGGTAAGGGACAGGACCTCCTTCGCGCGACGCTATAAGTACAACACGCTCCCGGATCTGTGGCACACCAAAGTTCGCGGCGTTGTATAGATTAAAGGTCACTGAGTAGCCGGCTTCGCGCAACAAATTTGTGACTAGACGTATTGCGCCATGTTTGTGCGAGTAGTCAATACCAGTCTGTCGGCGAATGGCATCGGACTGAGATTGTGATACCGGCATTGATAAGAGACCGCGCACGTTTTCAATGACGGCATAACGGGGGTTTAGGTCTCGCACTAAATCGATGTAATGAAGAAAGACATTTCCTCTAACGTCCTCAAAGCCTCTCCGAGAGCCCGCTGTCGAGAAGGCCTGACACGGAGGTCCACCTGCGACTAGGTCAATTTCGTCAGTTTTGCTCAAACCTGCAAGGTCACGAATTTCTCTAGCGTCATAGCGCCAGATATCGCCCAACACTGGCAGGTCGGGCCGGTTTGAAGTGATAGTCTGGCGCGCCCACTTGTCAGATTCGCATGCTATAACGGTGTCTATGCCGGCTCGCTCTAAACCCAAGTCAAGCCCCATTGCCCCGGAAAAAAAACTGAGAGAGCGTAACTCACCGTTGCCGCGATGCTTCTTCATGGGTGTAATCACAGAGGTAGTCGTCTCACTGCTAACACGGTTAATCTCCTCCGACGTGATAACCCAATTTCGCCCAACCCTCGAAGCCGAGATCGTGCCATTTGCGATCAGCTGACGAACGCGTTGCGGTGTCATCTTCAGTAGCTCTCCAGCCTCAACAGGGGACAGCAACTTGTTTGGTATAACTCGAGTTTCCTTCACGAAAGCAAGTGTAGTCCAGCTGACCGAGAGGGGCAACCTGGCTTTGTCGCAGTTATTCCATCGGTTCGTGGAAGTGTGAGGCGGGTTGGTGGGCAGCCAATTTGCAACAATCTACTTATACTGACCTAGCAGTGTTAACCTCCTCGTTCAACCAATGAAGCTAAACAATTTGACGCCAAGGTTGGAGCCTTAGCGTGTCGAAGCTTGGCGTATCCTCAAATGCTGTCGCGTGATAACTGTGCAGAAGCAACCTAATCGCTCCTGTTATTTACATACCGCTTCGGCGAGAAAAAGATTCCCTGCCTATCCCATGATCCAGATACCGTCCAAAAATATAGTTGTACAAGGCTCCTGCTCAATCCGACTTGAAGATTGGTGCAGTGACGGCAAGCTGCCGGAAGGCTTGCGCTGGATCGGTAATAGAATATTTGCACCGATCACTAGTGGTGACGTCAAATGGCCTCGCGATACGATTTACATGCCTGGAGTCTACCTTGAGATCGCAGATCGTCGCCTGCAATCTTTGGCTGCCATCTGGCTTTGGCGCCCGGCAGCATTCTACATCGCAGCAGTCAGCGACCGGGTTTACAGGAAAACTTCCAAAATTTAGAACCTCTTGGCACCTTCTCGGGGTTCGACATCGGGGTGCACGTGGCAAAGCCTATCGAGGGCAACAATACGCAGTTAAGCAAGTAAACTAGGTCGGCCCCTACGCAAGGCGTAGATCCCCAGTTGATGCGAATGCACTCAGTGGTGCAGGTCCTTACCCTTGGTTTCGGGCAGGGTGAGGATCGTGGCGGAGGACACCAGTAGCAGCACGATGGAGTAGATGGCGAACTGGTAGGTGTCGCCCATCCACGTCATGATGGCCGCCGCGGTGCCGCCGAAGGCAGCGATGGCGATGGCGTAGGGAATGCCGAAGCCAGAGGCACGCTGTTCGGTGCTGAACATCTCCGCATAGGTTGCCGGAGCGTGACCCAAGAACGCTGCCAAGAAGATCAACTGCAGTGAGATGGCCGCGATCAGTACCCCCACCGTGTGGCTGGATTCAATCCACTTCACCAGCGGAATATAGGTGATGGCCGACCCCAGCAGTGCAATCAACATGGTTGGCTTACGCCCGATCTTGTCCGACACAATGCCCCACATCGGTAGCGCCGCGATGAAGATAATGTTCGACACGATGGTCGCGGTGAATGCATCGGTTGGTGTGTAGCCGAAGGACTTCTGTGCCAAGGACGGCATGGTCACCGCCCACACGTAGTACGACACCGTCAAACCACAGGTCATGCCGATCACTTGCAGCGCGGTGCGCCAGTTCTTCGCCACCGACACGAACACGTTTTCCTTGATCTCGCGCCCCTCTTTAGCGGCCTCGAATACCTCGGACTCATCCATCTTCAGGCGCATCCACAGCGCGAACAAACCAAGCACCGCGCCCACAATGAACGGGATACGCCAGCCCCACGCCAGCATCTGGTCCTCAGTCAGGCTGGTTTCCAGCACCAAGCCCATCACCATGCCGGCGAGGATACCCAGCGTGCCGGTCACATAAATCGAGGAGGCCCAAAAACCGCGCTTGTCATGCGGGGCGTGCTCCGCCAAATAGGTCTGCGCCGAAGGTAGCTCGCCGCCGTGCGCAAGCCCCTGGATCAGGCGGGCCGTCACTAAGATCGCCGACGCCACCCAGCCGACACTGGCATAAGTCGGCGTCACCGCGATGATCAGGGACCCCAGCGATGCACCCAGCACCGCCACCGTGAGTGATTCTTTACGGCCAATGCGATCCGCCAGCCAGCCAAATACGAACCCGCCGAAAGGCCGGGCCACGAAGCCCACGGCGAACACCGCCATGGTCGCTAGGAACGCCGAAGCCGGGTCGTCATTGTTGAACACCTGGGTGGAGAAGAAAACCGCGAAAGTCGCGTAAACGTTCCAGTCGTACCACTCCAAGGCGTTACCCACGCCGGTACCAGCGATGGTCTTGAAGGTGGACTGCTTTGACGTCCTCGTCGCAGGGGGCGAGGACGATGCGCGGGTAGGGGAGTTCGTGGGCTCAGTCATGATGGTCCTTCTAATCGGGGGCTGCCAACGGGCAACCTGCGCTAGCAATGGGAAAAATAGGGGACAAGGGAAATGACCGCGCCAGCGGTACGGGGACGCCGCGGGGACGCAAGCGTCCTGGGGAAACATCTGTGATCTGAAAATTCTTCGGGGCGCAAGCGCCCTGGGTAAACAACTCAGACCCGCAAACGCCTCACTCCTGCAAACGTTTGACCGCCAACGCCGCCAAAATAGCGGCACAGTCGGGCACTACGTGGTCGGAGAACTTCGCCAGGGGGGAATGGTTGAACGCCAGCTCCGCCGCGTCCTCGCCCTCGGCCACCGCGGAAACCCCTATGAAAACCCCGGGAATAAGCTCCAACACCTTCGCGAAGTCCTCCGCCGCTGCCATCGGAGTTTCTTGCTCCTGCCAGCGGCCAGGCAAAATCTCCTCCACGGTTTCACGCGCGAAGTCGTACTCGTCCTCGTGATTCATGGTCACCGGGTACAGGCGCAGTACCTCGAACTCCACGTCCATCAGGTGCGCGCGAGCAATGATCTGCGCCAACTCCTGGATGCGTTGCACCAAGCGTTCGCGAGACTGCGGCGAAAACGCCCGCAGCGTCCACTCCATGAACACCGAATCATTAATAACATTCGCCGCGAACCCCGAATGGATCTGCCCGCAAGTGGCCACCACCGGGTCGAAAGCGTTGAACTCGCGGGTGACCATCACCTGAACTTGCGTGATGATCTCCGCCGCCACCGGGATCGGGTCGCGCGCCTCATGCGGGGCTGAGCCGTGCCCACCCTTGCCGACCACCGTCATCTTAATGGTGTCAGACGAAGCCATCATCGGGCCCGGGCGGGTCCCAATCACCCCGTGCGGGTAGCGCGCCGCCCACACGTGGATCCCGTAAGCATGATCCGGGGTGCGCCCAGCCGCATCCAACAGCCCCTCATCGATCATGTGCTTGGCGCCGTCGAAACCTTCCTCCCCGGATTGGAACATGGCGATCACATCCCCGGCGAGGACGTCGCGGCGCTTATCCAACAACCGCAGCGCGCCCACCAGGCCCGCGATATGCAGATCGTGGCCACACGCATGCATGTTGCCATTGGTAGAGCGCCACTCCAAGTCGGTTTTTTCCTCCACCGGCAGCCCATCCATGTCGGCGCGCAGCAGCACAATCGGGCGCCCCTCACCTTCCGGCGTGGGCGCGCCCCCGCGCAGCACCGCCACGAACCCGGTGGCGGACTCACACTTTGTGATCTCCAAATCCACGTCGGCGAGTTCTTCCAAGACGCGCTCTTGGGTGCGCGGCAGGTCGAGCTCCAGCTCCGGCATTTGGTGTAGTTCGCGGCGCAGTGCGATCAGTTCCTGCCCCAGTCCTTGGGCGTCGTCAACGATATTTGATAACACGTGTGGCTCCTGTCCTTAGATAACCTGAAAGCTACCGGCAACTTTTAAGTCTTTCAACAGATAGTTTTAATATCTGGGCAATCTTAGTAGTTTGAAACAAAAGCGGGGCGGGCCCCCTCCCAGGACCCGCCCCACAAACAGAGCGAACTATTTGCGCTTACGCGCCCGCCCGCGCGCCCGATGACGGCGGATGAAATCCGCGATCTCCGGGGCCACCGGAATGGGGGAGCGTCGACGCGGGTCGGAACTTTGGGGGAAGGTGCCAACGGTGAGTTCTTCTACCACCGAAGCCGACACGTCCTCGACCAGTAGGGCGCGACGCAACTTCTGCTCGCGCTTTTCCAACCGCTCATGTTCGCGGCGCACCGAACGCAGCAGCGACACGCACATGCCGATCATGATCATGGAAAACGGCAGCGCCGCCAAGATCGCCAGCGACTGCAGCGCCGCCATCCCCGCATCGGAAGTGGAAGTGCCCAAGATCGCGGCGGTAACTGCTCCCACCAGGGTCGCCCAGGTCAGACGCACGTAGAGGGCAGGGTTCGGATCACCCGAGGTCGAAAGCATCGACATCACGAAGCTCCCGGAGTCAGAGGAAGTGATGAAGAAGATCACCACCACCAACATGGCAACTCCGGACAGGATCTGCCCAAAGGGCAGCGCCTCGAAGGACTGGAACAATACGGTGTTGATGTTCACGCCCTGCTCGCCGATCAGCTCGGTGTCGGTGAACAGTTCCTGGAACAGCGCGTTGCCACCCATGATGGCGAACCACAGGAACGTCACCAGCGTGGGTACCGCCATCACCCCGACGATGAACTCGCGGATGGTGCGCCCGCGCGAAATGCGGGCAATGAAAATGCCGACGAACGGGGACCAGGAAATCCACCAACCCCAGTAGTTCGTGGTCCAAGACGTCAGCCAGGTGGAACCGTCGACGCCTTCAAACGGCAGCGTCTGGAACGCTAGTTCAATGAAACGCGACAGGTAAATGCCAATGTCTTGAACGAACTCGTTAAGAATGAAAACCGTGGGGCCAAAGGCAGCCACCGCCAGCGCCAAGGCCGCCGCCATGATCAGGTTCATGTTGGACAGGAACTTAATGCCGTTATCCAACCCGGTGGCCACAGAGATGGCGGCGAGGGCAGAAATCACGATCACTAAGGTCACCAGGACAGTGTTGGTGGACTTGAAACCGGTGAGGTATTCGATGCCGGCCGCCACTTGGTAAACCCCGAAACCTAAAGACGTGGCTACACCCAGCACGGTGCCGACGATGGCTACCACGTCGATAATGTCACCGAATTTACCTTGCACGCGTTCCTTGCCGAGGGCGGGTTCCAACGTCCAGCGAATCGAGATGGAACGCTTACGGCGGAAGTGAGAATACGCGATCGCTAGACCCACCACCACGTAGATGCTCCACGCGTGGAAACCCCAGTGCAGGAACGTCGAAGCCATGGCTTCGCGTGCCAGTTGCGCCGCTGACCCGCTCTCGTTGCCGGGGCGCGGAGAGGCGAAGTGCGACAGCGGTTCGCCGGCGCCGTAGAACACCAAACCGATACCCATGCCGGCGGCGAAGAGCATCGCGAACCACGACCCCAGGGAGTATTCCGGTTCGTCATCGTCGTCGCCGAGTTTGATGTCGCCAAAGCGAGAGAACGCCGCGAAGATAATGAACCCCACGAACCCGGTGGCGGCCAGCACGTAGTACCACGACAGGTTCAGCGACACTGCGCTGGAGGCGGTGGCGATCACCGACTGGAAAGAATCGGGGATGGCGATGGCGGCGATTACCAGCACCAGTAAGATCGCAGCCGCCGGGTAGAACACGCCGCGCGCCACCGGCAGCGGCACGTTGGCAACTTCGTTGGTCGTGGGCAGGGGGCCGTCGGTGTCTACCGCCACCGCCGTCACTGGCGAGGACGTGGCGGCCCGTTCGTCAGCGAGCGTGGAGCCGCCGTTTTCTGGCGTGGTTTCGACAGTGGAAGTTTCTTGCGCGGTAGCAGTCGCTGCGGTGGTAGGTTGCGCGTCTAGGTCCGGGGAGCCGGTAGTCGTATCGGCGCCTAGGTCACCTTCGGCCGTTTTCAGTGTGTCTTCGTTTTCGGGCTGGTCGTTGAAGGCCTTGACCTGCTCTTGTTCACCGACGCGCTCATCTTTGTCAGGCTCTGTTGCCTGAGGTGAGGTGGGGCTGTTCGTTGCTGCTGGGTGCGCGCTCGCGGTTCCTGCGGCGTTTTTTCCAGCTGTGTTTTCTATGGCCGTGTGCTGGCCCGTTTTGTTATGGCCGGCTGTGCTTTCGGCGCCTATGCCTTCAGGCTTGCTGGCGGGTGTAGCCGGGCAGCCAGCCTGTGCTTCGTCAGAGGGTGAGAGTGAGTGGTCTTGCGACTGTTCAGAAGTATCGAGAGATTTACGTTTAGGGCGAAGAGAATCGAAAAAAGAAGTCAAGATAAACCTAGGGTCGTTGAAACACTACCTTTATACGGTTACTTATTGACCTTGCGTTTGCAACTTTTTGTGATTTGAGCAACGCGCGCGGGAGCGAGGATTGCCACTTTGTCGCTCGAGAACGTGCACACATTTGAGCAACGCGCGCGCGGGAGCGATCTACCCGCGGCGAGCCTTCACAATCTGTTCGCACACCCGCGCGAAGGTGCGTTCATCCAGCCGACCGCCCTCGCGACGCATCGCATGGGCCGGGATGACCAGCAGACGGTCGAGCCGCACCTGCGAGGGACGACCCTGCCGGTCCCAATCCCCGGTGCCGATATCCATCCAGTAACGCCCCCAGTGGGCTTCTTGTGCGGCGTCCAAGCGGTGGTTTTGGCTCGTCAGTTGCGCCGCCACGACGCCTTCTCGACCGTAGGCTAAGACCAACACCGGTCGATCCTTGCCTTGCGAATCGTCTTCTTCATACGGCACCCAAGTCCACACCACTTCCCCCGGGTCTGGTTCGTCATTGGCGCGCGGCTGATAGGAAAACTTGGGGAGCGCGGCGCGCGGATCCCGGTAGTAGGCGCGCTCGTCGCCGCCCGCGTGCGCCGTCCCACGGTGGCTGCCCGCTCCCGCTTTGCCAGGGCGGCTGCTCGCGCCCGCGCGAGTGCCCATCCCGCCGGTGGGGCGCGTCTTGGTTGGACCGCGACCACGGTCCGGCTGCGCGACGGTGCCCGGAGTGCGCACGCCACCAACGCCGCCGGACCGTCCTCGCGAACGAGAAGTACCGGTCGCTGAACGTACTATCGAACGGGCGAATTCGCGCGCCGCGTCAGTTGCCATGCTGATTAGCCGGTCAGTGAAAGGGGAGCGTGCCACCGGGTCCTCCTGGGTATGTGGTTGGCAGTCGTGTACGGTGCCACGCCGTACAACACTTCTAATACATGGTAACTGCGGGCCCCTCGCGATGGGAGGAACGTAGTGGGGCGCGCGCTTGGGAGGGTCACGGTGCGAGCGGGCCCCTCGCGATGTGCGGAAGGGAAGGAGAGGGATTCGCGGCGAGGGGGAGCCGGAGCGTGGGCACGCAGCCAGGGCAGCGCGGACGGGCGGGGAGGAAGGCGGCTGCGTCAACTGCGTGGGCAGGGAACGGGAGCGAAGCGCCTGCGTCAGGCGCGCGGGCAGGGAACGGCGCGCGCAAGAGGCTGCGCCACCGGAAGCCTCAGGCAAGTCCCGGTGGTGCAGGCCTAGTTGCGTGGGGCGGGCCGCCACAGACCGCCCCACGCGATCCACTGCCGACGGCTAGGCAGTGAAGACCTAGGAGAAGAAAACCCTCGCGGCTACCGGCTTTCTTCCTCCACTTGCTTTGCCACCCGGCGGTGAGCTTGCCAAATCTCTTCGGGCAGATTCTCGAACTGTTCCAAATGCTCGCGGCGATGCTCAATCTCTTCCAACCACCGCTGGTAATCCAGTGTCAAGATCGCATCCAAGTCCGCGCGGTCACCATCGAACCCATCCAGGTTCAGCTCCTCCACCAGCGGCAGCACGCCCACCGCGGTTTCGCGACCCTGCACGCGGCCTTCCTTCAAGTCCAACAGCCACAGCAGTGCACGCAGATTATCGCGGTAACCGGGCCAACGGAAGTGACCGTCCTCGGGATCCTTTTGGAACCAGTTCACGTGGGCGAAAATCGGCAAATGCTTCGCCTGGCCCAAAATCTTCAACCAGTGGCGCGCGTACTCGCCCTCGGGATAGGACATGAACGGGCGCATCGACATCGGGTCGTAACGCAGCACCCCTTCCTTGGCTTCCGCCGCGAAGGTCGCCTCCGCCCCCAACGTCAGGCCGTCGTACACGCCCTCGGCCAAGTCGCGAATGGCGCGGATCAGGGGTTCGCGGTCACGCACCCGCCCACCGAAAATGATGGCGTCAATCGGCACGCCCCGCGGATCCTCATAGTCAGGCGCCACGTTGGGCACGTTCGATAGGGAAGTAGTGAAGCGCGAGTTCGGGTGGGCCCACTCATCACCCTTAGCCTTGGAACGCTGCCGCTCCACCGGTCGATCGGAGATTTTCTCCCCCTTCCAATCAACCCAGCCGGTTACGTCTTCAGGGTAGTCCGGGGTCTTGCCCTCCCACCACAGTTCTTCTGTCTGCGGGTTGTAAGCCACGTTGGTGAACAGCGTGCGGCTGCCTTCCTTAATGGCCTCCATAGCAGTGGGGTTAGAGGTGTAGTTGGTGTCCTTCGCCACCCCGAACGCCCCGTACTCAGGGTTCATGCCGTATACTCGGCCGTCCTCGGGATTCACCCACAGCCACACGATATCGTCGCCGTAGAAATAAACTTCGTAACGATCGCCCAGGGCGTCCGGGGCCAGCATCATCGCCAGGTTTGTTTTCCCAGACGCCGACGGGAAACCACCGCACACATAGTAGGTGCGCCCAGCTTCCTTATCTTTAATGCCGATCAGCATGAACTGTTCGGACAGGAACTCACCCGAGGCCCAACCGTCGTAGGCGGCTTGGCGCAGGCCGTGAGCGATCTTGCCCAGCAGCGCGTTCCCACCGTAAGAGGAACCAAAGTGCAAGATGGTGCGGTCATCGGCCACGGTGGCGAACAGGCGCTGGTCATCGGGCGTGCCCTGCCCCAGATTCTCCAGGTCGCCGGTGACGTGCACGGCGCGCACTAAATGATTCGGATCTTCCAGGTCGTTAAGGTACTTCGCGCCAACGCGTGCCATGCGGATCATGTGCAAAGCCACCGTGCGGTTATCGGTGAGCTCCACCCCGCGCGCCCAGCGTTCCAGCGGGGAGCCCACCGGCGCCATGAGGTAGGGGATGACGTACATGGTTTTGCCCTTGGAAGCCCCGCGCATGCGTTGGATCTGCTGGGCGGTAGTGGTGTCAGCGTCGCGCCAGTTGTTATAAACACCGGCGTCCTTTTCCCAGTGGGTCGCCACCACGGTGCGTTCCTCCGAGCGCGCGGTGTCCTTGTAGTAGGAGCGCGAATAGTAGCGATCCTTACCAGCGGGGAAGATTTCTCCATCGGCGAGGGCGGCTTGCACCAGACGCTCGTCATCTTCGGCGCTGACAACTTCGATGTGCTCGGGCTCGGTGATGGCGGCCCACTTTTCTACGTAGTCGATAACTGCGGGATTTTCCACGCCCGCGGCCTTGAGGGTATCGGATACGGAACCCATTTCACTCCCTTGTTTGAGGTTGCTAACCTAAAAGTTAGGGTACCCGAACTCAGGATTGTGGCGCAAGGGAAAGCTGAAAGGGAATTTCCTTCCTGGGAACGGTTCGCAGGTTTTCATGTGCGCGGTTGCCTCAAGTGAGCCCCTGTCGCGGGTGTGCTGGCCCCAATTTGGGTGTTTTGGGTGGGCAATTTTCCGCAGAATCATGGGGAAAAGTCGAGGAGATGTTAAGAATGTGTAAATGTGATGCGCAAAGCGCTTGCACACCTGTAGGCGCGTGGTACATTTCTAAGTGTTCCTGGAAAAACACTGGCAATAGCATTCAGATGCCATCAACCTAGGACAAGGCATGAAACTCCACAAGATTCTCGGCGCTTGTGTTGCCGGTTTCGCTCTGTCCCTGGCCGGCGCTTCCGCTGCCTGCGCCGACGACATCGACGCCGTCAAGTGCCAGCTCGATCCCGCCTACTGCGTGACCGACGTTGAGACCCCGGGTGAAATCGAAGACGCCATTGCTGGCCTGTTCGAAGACGAAGAAGCCCCCATGCCTCCCAAGTCCGGCTACGAAGAATGGCTCGACAAGCAGGAAGCTGAAGACGGTATGCCGCCGAAGTCCGGCTACGAGCTGTGGCTGGATCAGCAGGAGAACAAGCTTCCCCCGCTGTCCGGCCTGGAAGAATACTGCATCACCCACCCCGGTGACCCGGTATGTGGTGGAGACGGCGACGAGTTCGACGTAAGCCCGCTGCCCCCGCTCTCCGGCCTGGAAATCTTCTGCGAGAAGAACCCGACCGACCCGGTATGTGGCGGTGAAGGCCTCGAGGTTCCGGACCCCAACGAAACCGTTGAGGATACCGCCGTTGAGGCTCCTGCCGAAGCTGCTCCCGCCGCTGCTCAGCTCCCCGTGACCGGTACCTCCGCTGCCGTCCTCGCTGGCCTGGCTCTGGTACTCGGCCTGACCGGTGCTGGCATCGCTGTGGTTGCTCGCCGCAACGCCTAAGTGAAAGCTTAGCGAAGAGCTAACTCACTGAGTTTACGGCCCCGGCGAGCGTAAGATCGCCGGGGCCGACTCGTATCTTCAGGCAGGCGGCGGCCGCCAAATCCAAACGCCTGCAAAAGTGAACGGGGGTGAGTGCCACCTGGCACCCACCCCCGCAACCACGGATGCTACATGACCGCCAGGCGGGAGGTCTGGTCGAAGAATTCCCGCTCCCACACGCAGGAAGTCAAATACACCTCCAAGGCGCGATCGCAGTCAGCCTCACCGGCAGCAGCCAGGTACTTCTCCACGATCTCAATGTCACGCTGGGCCGCCACCAAGAACTCTTCGTCACTGTAAGTGGAAAGCCAGTCCCCATACGGGTGCTGCGCGTGATTGAACTTGGCCAGGTGGATCCCAATCTGGGCGTAAACCCAGGCGCACGGCAAAATCGCAGTCGCTGCCACGGCGAAGTTTTCCAAACTGGTGCGGGCCAGTAGGAAATCCGTGTAACCGGCCGTTATGGGAGTGGCCGGGAGCTGCGCCAAAGCCTGCTCCTGCGCCCCCAGTTCAGCCGCCTTCGCGATCCAATCCTCGTGCAGCTGCTTTTCCCCAATCAAGCTCAAGCGCGCCATATCGGTGAAATGCAAACACTCTTCAATATCCAACGTGCGCGCCGCCAACAGGCCGAGCGCGCTGGCGTGCTTATCCAAATAGTGCGCATCCTGACGAAGGTAAGCCACGAAATCACGCCGCTCCAAGGTGCCGTCCTTCAGCTTCTGGATGAACGGCAAATCCCAGATCTGCTTCAACACCGGCAAACTGGCATCCCACAGGCGCTGCGTGTGGGGCCCGGCAGCCGGAAGCGCCGGATCAAAAAGACCGCCCTCGGCCACTACGCCACCGGCGCCGAACTTACCAGCGTCAGCCACGTCCTCGTCAATAACGGGCACAGGCAACCACGGGGAAACGTCAGCCGCCCCCGCCAAACGCAACAACTGCGCACCGTGGTGAATCGGGCCATTACCCTTGCCCACGTGTAGCGAGTCAGCCGCCCCAATGGCTTCTTCCATCCACCGCGTCGCCCACGCCAATGCCTCCTGCGGGGACTGGCCCTTACCCAGGCGCGTAGCCAAAGCTGAAGAAAACGAACAACCCGTCCCATGAGTGTTCTTCGTCGCCAAACGCGGGGACTGGGTGCGGGCAATCACGCCCCGCTCATTTACGAGGCCGTTCACCAGCACTTCACCGGTGAGGTGACCGCCCTTAATCGCCACCAGGGGACCGTACTTGGCGGACAGTTCCTGACCATGGCGGCAAGCGTCCTCGAAAGTGGTGATACTGCCCGCCGGCACCTGCGCCAAGATCTCCAACTCCGGGATATTTGGCGTGATCACGGTGGTGGAGGGTAACAGTTGCAGCAGGGCTTCCAGGGCGTCATCGTCAATCAAACGATCCCCTGAAGTTGCCACCATAACCGGGTCCAACACCACCGGGCAGTCCACTTTCTGCAAGAACTCGCCCACCACCTGCATGCACTCAATGGAGCCGAGCATGCCGATCTTCACTGCGTCAATCTCACAGTCGTTGAAAACCGAATCCAACTGCGCCTGCAAGGTCGTGGGCTCGAGCATCCAAATGCCCTGTACCCCTTCAGTGTTCTGCGCTAGCACCGCGGTGGTCACCGCGTAGGCGAAGCCACCGGCCACCGTAATGGACTTAACGTCCGCCTGGGAGCCGGCACCGCCCGTGGGGTCGGTACCGGCAATCGTTAAAACGCGGGGAATCTGTGACACAACTACGCTCCTTTTCCCTGCTGCCAAGCAGCCACCAGTTCGCCGCACGCCGCGCCCGGATCCGCAGCGCAAGCAATGGCAGAAACCACGGCGGCACTGTGAATACCGGCCGCTGCGATGGGGGCAATGTCGGGGTACTTAATGCCCCCAATAGCTACCACCGGCAGGGGGAAGTCGCGGGCGATCGCAGCTATGCCCTCCACCCCCAGCGGCGGGGGAGCATCCGTCTTGGTGGCAGTATCACGTACCACGCCCACTCCGATGGAATCGATCACGCCCACCAGCTCCCGAGCCTCCTGCAGCTCCTGTGCACTGGCGGCCGACCAGCCGATATGCGCGTGCGGGCCCACTATTTCGCGCACCAAGCGCGCAGGCAAATCACTTTGCCCGATATGCACGCCCGCCACCGGCAGCCCCGCCGCGCGGGCCGCCAAGAACACATCCACTCGATCATTAATCAAGAACGTGGCGCGCTCACTGACGCACGCTTTCGCTAACGCCAACAGCGGTCCCGCATCGCACGGCTTCCACCGCAACTGAATAGTGGGCACCCCCGCTGCGATGGCGGCTTCCACCTGGCGGGCAGTGGTGTCAATCTTCTGGGCCTCGCTGCCGTCTGGGCAGGCCAAGTCCGGGTCAGTGACGAAGTAAATACCCTCCGCCAGCTGGGCGCGCTCGGCGTTGCCACCCGGCGTGCCCGGCGAACCGGTATCAGCCGGTTGCGTTGCCGTGGCCGCGTCCTCAGCGCGCTCAGCAGCGCCCTCGCTGATCATTGCTGCACCCATTCAACTTTGGCTTGCTCTGCCAAGACCTGGGCATCGACTTGCGAGAGGCCATCGAGCCAACCCACTTGGAAACTACCCGGCCCCGCGCATTCGCGCGCCGCCCGCTCAGCCGCAATACCAACCACCGCGTGCGCGGCAGCGGTGGCTACTAACTTATCTTCGTTCGCCCCGCAGTACGCGGCCACCAACGCCCCCAGGGAACAACCCGCCCCGGTAATCAGCGTCAGCAGCGCGTCACCGTTGGCGCACTCAACGGCGCGCTCCCCGTCAGTAATGTAATCCACCGGGCCAGAAACGGCGACCACGCAACCCACTTCGCGAGCCAAATCGCGGGCAATCGCGGTGGCATCGTCAACGCTGGCGGTGGAGTCCACGCCGCGACCGCCCTCGCCCCCCGCCAAAGCCATGATTTCGGAAGCGTTACCACGGATCGCGGCGGGCTTACAAGCGAGCAATTCCTTGGCCAAAGCGGTGCGGATGGGTAGCGCTCCGATCGCGACGGGGTCCAGTACCCACGGGGTGCCGTTTTCATGGGCGGAAGCGGCGGCCTCGCGGATACCGTCCACCTGCTGGGCGTTGATGGTGCCCAGGTTAATCAAAACTGCGTTCGCCACCGAAGCCAGCACCCCGGCCTCGCCCGGCATTTCCACCATCGCGGGAGCTGCGCCGGCAGCCAGAAGCACGTTGGCGGTGAGGGGCTGCACCACCGTGTTAGTCACGCAGTGGGTGAGGGGGGTGGTGGAGCGTACTTGTTCAAGGGCAGAAACTAAGGCGTCGTTCATTTCGACTATTCCTCCGCTAGTGTTAGCTAGATCAGGTTCGCGGGTGTGTTCTCAGCTCCTAAATCGGTTAGGAGCACCCCGTGTCATTGACCACTGTAACAGGGTGGGAAGTGGGTTGAGTAGTTTCCAGCTTCGCGCGGGGAGTATCATTTTCGAGGACGATTCTCCGGCAAGGCAGGCCACCACAGTTTCGCAACTCGAACAGCCAAGCCAGTTCGACGTGCGAACCGAATGTGGAAGGCGCTTAGTGAAGCACTTACTGGCTGAAATCAACTTGGACGTGCCGCAGATCAAGGAACGTCTACAAACCGCGCAGGGGTGGCGCGACAAACTATCAATCTACGCGCTGGCGGCCACCCGCGCCCTGGTGATCGTTATGTTCGCGGTGCTGCTGGTCGGCGGATTCACCTTCTTCTTCGGGGAAGATAACGCCCCCGTGACAGTGGTGGTTGCTGTCGCTGTTGACATTCCAAAAAGTCCACCTGGGTTACGACATTCGCCACGCTTGCGTGGTGCTGGTGGGGATCTGTGACTTCGCGATCGCGAAACTTGCCAAATACTGACGCACCACCCATCCCGAGGAGGTGGGGGAAGCCAGCGCGCAATAGCATGACAGTGCCCGGCCAGCGAAAACTAGCCGGGCACTGCTGCGGTCACCCGTTGGGCAGGGATGGCTGAGAGGCGCAACCCTCATCCCAGGTTAGAACTAGGGGCGGGTATCGATCTCGCGGGCGGCCTTGATACCGGTTTCGATGGCACCATCGACGAAGGAGTTCCAGCCCGCGGCCCAGTCAGAACCGGCCAGCAGCAGGCGCGAATCCGGTCCCAAACTCTGCGGCCCGGTGAGTACGAACTGACCTTGTTTCGGCGTGGTCCAGGTCTGGCCGGTCCAATGGTCGTTGCCCCAGTCGTGGCCGGTGGAGTCCAAAACCTCGATCTGCGGGTTCCACTGGTTCACAATCTCTTGGACCATTTCCACATCATCCAAGCGGATCTTATCGCGGTCCGGACCGAAGCCCACGCACACGGTGGTGCCATCATCGAGGAAGTATTCGGAGCGGATCAGCGCGATCGGGTGACCACTGGGGGCATACGCCATGAGGTTCTTGTGACCCTTGATCTTCAGCCAAATCTTGAAGCCCTTACAACCCCAATCCTCTTCGATCAGTTTCTGGATACGCTCAGGCAGGGCCGGTTGGAAGTCAATGTGCTCCAACGCCCCCACCGGGACGGTGCAGATCACGAAGTCATATTTGTGTTCTTCCCCGTTTTCCAAGGTGATGGTGGCGCCACTGGAATCATGGGTGACCGCTTTGACGGGGGTGCTTAAGTGCAGCGGGCTGGTGAGGTTATCCGCGATCTGCTGGTACATCCCGCGCATACCGTCCTTCAGCTTGTAACGCAGCGTCTGGTCATCAAGTAAGCTCAGGCGGTGATCCGAAAGGGCCGCCCAGTGCTTGGCCATCATCACCGAAGTTTTATCGGTGTCGTTTTGGTAGCCCGCCGACCAGTAGGAGTCAGCCAGGTCAATCTCTTCCTGGGTGAGCCCACTGTTGTGGATCACGTCGGTGATGGAAACCTGGTCGAGTTCTTCGAACTTGCGCTTAGTTTCCGCATCGACGTTCTCGTTTTCCAACACGTACATGGGGTCGTGGGGGAAGGGGAACAGTTCGCGTGAGCCTTCGAAAACCTTCGCCATGATCTGGGCGAGCTTTTCATCGATCTCATCCTCGGTGCCCTTCACGGTCTTACCGTCGGTGATCCAATACGCCTCGTCGGTGTAAGGGCTGACCACCAGTTCCGCGCCGTAGCGGTTCACTTCCGCCCACACGTACGGCTGCATCCAGTGCACCCAGGTGCCACCCATTTCCAAGCCCATGCCCCAACGGTCATCGGTCCAAGTGCGCCCGCCCACCCGGTCGCGGGCTTCGAAGATTTCTACGCTGTGGCCCAGGGCCTCCAGCTCGCGTGCCGCGATCAGACCCGACCAGCCAGCACCAATGATCCCTACGGTTCGTTTCGTCATCGAGAACTCCTCACTGTCGTGCCCGCGTCGTTGCCGGGCATCTAACTGCCAGTGTGGAAACGGGCGGTGATGCCGTCAATACCCGCCCCGTCCTCGCCCCGCCAACACCCCGCCACCACGGGCTGGAAACCTTATGTTTGCAAGGAAAACAACGCCAATTGTCATTTCGCGCAGGGCACTTGTCGCAGGGTGCAGGCCCCCGTCAAAGGGCTTTGCAGCCGTGCCCGCGCTGCCCAAACTGTAAATGGACGATGACGTCGACTCTCAAAGGAGAACCAAAATGACTGCCACCCAGATTTACTACGACGGTGCTTGGCACGCCGCAGGCGCGGACGCCTTCCCCTCCTACAATCCCGCCACCGGGCAAGTGATCCGCGAAGTTGGCGCCGCCAGCAACGAGGACGTTAACCGCGCGGTAGAAGCCTCCCGCCGGGCCCTCAACAGCCCCGAATGGCGCGACATGCCGGCCCCCGCGCGCGCTGACCTGCTGTTCAAACTGGCGGCCGCGGTGGAAGCCAACGCCGAAGAACTCGCCCGCCTGGAAACTGAAGACCAAGGCCAGCCGCTGGGGATCTCCCAGAACGTGTCGGTCGCTGGTTCGGTGGAGCACCTGAAGTACTACGCCGGTTGGGCCACCAAGATCCACGGTGTCACCAACCCGGTTTCCTTCCCCAACACCTTGAACTACACTCGCCGCGAACCGGTGGGCGTATGTGCGCTGATCACCCCGTGGAACTTCCCGCTGATGATCATGGTGTGGAAGCTCGCCCCCGCCCTCACCACCGGTAACACCGTAATCCTGAAGCCAGCTGAACAAACTTCCCTCACCGCTATTCGCCTGGTGGAACTGGCCCACGAAGTTGGTTTCCCCAAGGGCGTGATCTCCCTGCTCACCGGCGACGGGCGGGTAGGCCAGGCCCTGGTGGACCACCCCGGCGTGGACAAGGTTTCCTTCACCGGTTCCACCGCGGTGGGCCGCAAGATCGCCGCCAACACCGCACCCAACCTCAAGCGCGTCACCCTGGAACTGGGCGGCAAAGCCCCCTCCATCATTTGCGAGGACGCCAGCATTGACGCCGCGGTAGCCGGCAACGTCTTCGGCGGGCTGCTCAACTCTGGCCAAGTGTGCGCCGCCTACACCCGTTTCTACGTGAACAAGTCCCGCGAAAGCGAGTTCCTGGAGAAGATGGCGGGCGCCGTGTCCGGCATGAAACTCGGGTCGGGCCTGGAAGAAGGCACCGACCTGGGCCCCATGGTTTCGGCAGAACACCGTGATAAGGTCACCGGCCTGATCGAAACCGCGAAGAACGAAGGTGCCGAACTGGTTGCCGGCGGTGACGCTTACGACGGGGATGGTTACTTCGTGAAGCCCACCATTTTCGCGGGCGTGAACGACGACATGACCATCGCCAAGCAGGAAGTCTTCGGCCCGGTGTTGTCGGTCCTCACCTACGAGGACGATTCCGAGCTTGAATCCCTCATCAACCGCGCCAATGACACCGAGTACGGTCTGGCCGCCACCGTTTGGACCCGTGACATTGGCCGCGCCAACCAGCTGGCCAACGGTATCCGCGCCGGTGCGATCTTCATCAACATGCCCCCGATCCCGGACATGACTGCCCCCTGGGGTGGGTTCAAGAACTCCGGGGTGGGGCGCGAAATGGGCCCAGAAGCGATCGACATTTACACCGAAACCAAAGCGGTGTGGATGCACTACGGCGACTAAGAAGGCGCCATGAGCGTTCTCCCTAACTCCGCGTCCCCACCGACGCGCACCCGCGCCGAAGCTCACCAACTGGACGCCAACCAGCGTCTGGGCGTGGCCTCCATCGTGTTCCTCATCATCGCCGCCTCCGCTCCCTTGACGGTGGCGGCCGGTGGGGCCCCCTCCGCTTACGCGGTCTCTGGCATGATGGGTGCCCCCGTGGGCTACCTAGTGCTGGGCGTAGTGCTGATCTTCTTCACCGTCGGCTACGCCGCCATGTCACGCGACATCACCAACTCCGGGGCGTTCTACTCCTACATTTCTGCGGGCCTGGGCAAACGCCAAGGTATCGCCGCCTCCTGGTTGGCGTTCGTGTCCTACAACGCCATGCAGATCGGCCTGTACGGGCTGTTCGGTTTCACCTTCTCTTCCATCTTGGAACAGTGGACCGGACTGGCGATCCCGTGGTGGGTGACCGCCCTCGTCGGTGCCCTGATTGTGGGTCTGCTGGGAGTGTCAGCGATCGACCTGGCGGTGAAAGTGGTTTCCGTGCTGGTGGTGTTGGAGTTCATCACGGTGATCGGGTTCAACTTCTTGGCCTTCATTAGCGCTCCCGAGGGGATTTCCCTGCAGCCGTACGCTCCGCAGAGTTTCTTCGGGGTGGGCACCGGCACGCTCCTGGCTTTCGGGATCGCCGCGTTCATGGGGTTTGAGTCGGGCACCATCTACTCTGAGGAAGCTCGTGAACCGCAACGCACGGTGCCGCGTGCCACCTACATTGCGGTGCTGGTGATCGCCTTGTTCTACTCCTTCTCCGCCTGGGCGCTGGCGCAGGGGACCGGGTCGTCACAGATCGTGGCGCGCTCCCAAGAGGCCGGGCCGGACCTGATGTTCAACCTGTTGCGCGACTTCGGTTTCGCAGTTGCTGCCGACATTGCGAACGTTTTGTTCCTCACTTCTTTGTTCGCGGCGCTAATCGCCTTCCACAACACGGTGGCGCGCTACGCCATGTCACTGGGACGCGAAGCCGTGATCCCCAGGTTCTTGGCCCGCACCTCCGACGCGCAAGCCCCGGTGGCCGGGTCGCTGGCACAGTCGGCGCTGGCAGTGGTGATGATCTTGGTGTTCGCCGTGTTTGGTATCAACTCGGAACTGGGTCCCCTCTACCCGGTGCTGACCCTGTTCACCTGGCTCACCAACGCTGGGGCTTTCGGCCTGGTGTTCTTGCTGGTGGTTACCTCCGCCGCGGTGATCGGGTACTTCCGCACCCGACCCGATGAGCAGTCCGTGTGGGTGCGTCTGATCGCCCCGGCGGTGGCCGCCCTGGGACTGGTGTACGTGTTCGTGATGATCATGTTGAACTTCGACGTGATGATTGGCGCGGACGGGCCCTCCATGTTGGTGTTCATCATGCCGGGCATCATCTTGGCATCCGGGGTGGCCGGATGGGCGCGCGGGGAGTACCTGCGGCGCAACCGTCCGGCGGTATTCGACAACATTGGTAGCGGTAAGCCCGCCCCCATGTAGTTGTCATCGTCTTGCGGCGGCTCGTGCTTGGTGGGGGCGGGCCGCCGCGGCAATTGTGGAACGTGTGGTTCGCCCTCGCGCCGTTTCATGGTGGGGCTGTGCCTGTCGCGCCAGCTCCCAGGGGTATACAGGTGGCCGTAGGTGGGGCGCGCCCACCGGTTTTCGTATACGCTACCGTATAGGAGCGTCACCAAAGGAGGTGTGTTTCTATGAGCGAGGGCCAGCGTCCGTCAAGTTTCCAATCCACCGTCATCCAAACGGACCACCCGCAGGTTTGGTCCCAACACGTGGCCTCATCTTTCGTGCCGCTGGAGTTCACCACCGAAAATGAACGCACCTTCAGCGGTCGCATGGAGACCGTCCCCGCCCCACGCGCCTGCGCCACCTTGATCGAAGCGCGCGGCCACACCGTGACCCGCACCCCGGAGTTGATTTCCGAGGGCGATCAAAGCCGGTACAAAATCGGCCTGCAGGTCACCGGCACCGCCACCCTCAGCCAAGATGGCAGGGAGGCCCACCTGCAGCCCGGCGACCTAGCGATTTACGACACCTCCCGCCCTTATTTGCTTACCTACCCCAACGACATGTCCTCCCTGGTGCTGATGGTGTCGCCCCAGTCTTTGGGGATCAGTGAAGAACAGATTCGCGACCTCACTGCGGTAAGGCTGCCGGCGGATTCGACTTTGACGAAACTGGTCAGCCCCCTATTGGCGGAAGTGGCGAAACACCCGCAGCTGTTCGGCTCCGCCACCCAGGGGCGCTTGGCTTCCAACGCGGTGGATCTGTTGGCCACCGTCTTCCGCACCGCCCTCGATATTCGTGCTATTGGTCGCGACGACGAAGTGGGGTTGCTCAAGTCGCGCATTATGGGTTTCATTGAGCTGCACATTCGTAACCCGCAGTTGAATGCGAAGATGATTGCCGATGCGCATTTCATGTCGGTGCGCTCCCTGTATGCGCTTTTCGAGGACGATGAGCAATCCATCGCTCAGGCCATCCGCAGCCAGCGGCTGGAGGGAGCGATGCGGGACTTGACGGACCCGGCGAAACTTTCGGTGCCGATTTCCAAGGTGGCGTCCTCGTGGTTGTTCTTGGATGCGGCGAACTTCTCGCGCGCATTCAAAACTCACTTTGGGATGACGCCGCGCCAAGCTCGCGCGTTGGTGGCGGGGTAGGGGATAGGCCCCTGAGGCGGTCGGGCGCGGAATGATTCCGGGGTGCGGAGGCAAATGTTGCCTGGCGGACGAGCGGTACTCGCACCTTGCCGGCGGCGGGAGCGACCCGGACATGACCGATTCAGGCATCTACTGTAACTGTAACAATGTTATAGCTCGTTAGAGTGGCGTTAGAGTACGTGCCAGGTGGCGCGCGGATCGGTTCTAGAACTGCCGTCCCAGGCTATTAGACCGGTAGCTCGCAACGTGTTCAGGTGCCTCATCACAGTGGGGCGCGCAAGGCCAGTTAGCTCCATGATTTCCCCGGTGCCTACTGGTCGGGCAGCCTGTCGCATGGCATCAAGAACGCGCTGGGCGTTTGTCCCTATGGCACTAGCCAGCTCCGCCGGCATTGCATTGCTGGCTGAAAGTGTCAGCCGAACGGTTTCTGCAGTCTGGACGTAGATTGGATCAATAAGCCCAACTCGTCGCATCTCGGCGTAGATGCGTCGAATTCCCTCCCCAAGTTCCTGGGCGAAGCCGTAATCACCGCATACTCGCGCGATACGGGGGTTGCGCGCATTGCGGCTGATGGTCTCCGGGGAGGTGGGATCTCCAAAGCCGGGGAATCTGCCGGGGCTTGTGATTTCGATTCTATTGGGGAAGATTTCCACCCGGATGTGGTCCCCGATGATGCTGTAGGAACGGTGGATCACCGCGTTGATGAGGCCTTCGATCCAAGCATCGCGTGGAATGATTGGAATAGTTGAGAACTTACCATCAACGCCGAGTGCTCGCCGCTTCGGCATGAACTCGGCTATCGCTCTAGCGGCGTCAGTAATCTGTTGTGGGAGGGGGCCCTCACACCTTAGATCCTTGCCGTCTTCGATCTGCAAGGACTGGCCAACGCCTCGCTCTGTATTGAGATACTTAACTACTCTGACATACGCTTGCGGATAAAGCTGCTGCGGCCTGGCGGAAAACAGTAAGTAGCCGGCCACCGTGACTTGATCATTGATAGTCAATAGGTCGCGCGCTTGCAGAACCCGCTTGAGAGAAGTTGACCCTAAATTTTTTTGATACTCGCCTAGCAGCTTCTTATCTAGGTGCGAGATATCAACTCCGGGCGCTGCAGTGCCGCTGAAGTTGGAGGAGCCGCGCTCCCACTCCAGCTCCTGCCGCTGTGGGAAGGAAAGTTGCCGAGATTCGTCGCCAATCCGTTGAAAACAGTCACCTTTGTTTGTCTCGTGGACATACTCTCCAGGAGCCACCCGAAAAGCCACCACGACACCCTGTGTGGTCACAATTTCGCGCATCGTTGCGCGAACCGGGGGTCGGGTAAAGTCAATCGGAACCTGGCGCAGTGAGTTCGTATCGCTCACCGGAACGATCTTTCCATTTTCAATCCCAACCACGACTACGCCGCCTTCCGCGTTAGCCATGGCTACCAGCGGTTTCGCCAGCGCTGCCGGTGCTATACGTCCCGACTTCCGTTCGTACCACTGGTTCTCCGGCATGGCTATGAGCGCATCTACCGCCTGTTGCGGTTTCTCTTCCGCGAGATTAAGTGCCTTATCCACAGACAACATACTCTAACTATAACATTGTTAGAGTAGCGTTAGAGTGCCGTTAGAGTAGGTGGCAGGCTAACCGGGCCTGAACTTGGGTACAACAAAGCCCGGTATCTGAGCGACTTTTGCGCTAGATACCGGGCTTTTTCTTAGTAGCGGGGGCAGGATTTGAACCTACGACCTCCGGGTTATGAGCCCGGCGAGCTACCGAACTGCTCCACCCCGCGTCGGTATTAACTACTTTACGAGCTTGCCCGTGCGGAAGCAAACGCGCAGGCGGTGGGATTCATCACCGCCGCCCAGAGCAACGATGGGAGCACCGGCGTAGGAGTACACAGCGACCGACCGTGCGCTGCGCAACCAGCGGCGCATGCCAAGCGCGCGCTCCACGACTAACCCCGCGCTCTATGACTAACCGCGCGCGCCATGACCAACCGTGCGACCGTCCTCGTGCAATGCTCCGTAAACCACAGGTCCCAGATAGGGGACGGCCCACTCCCGCTCCCCGCCCAGTGATTACAGTGGGAGGGTGGTATCCGTCCAAGTTCTAATAGCTGTGTTCCTAGTCATCGGCTTCGGTGCGCTCACCCAAAGCCTGGCGGGCATGGGATTCGGCATGATTGTGGCCCCGCTGCTGGTAGTTATGTTCGGACCCACCGAAGGGATCCTTTGGGGCAATGCCCTGGGGATCGTGAACGCCGGGATCCTACTGGCGTTGAAGCACCGTGACACCGATTGGGCTATCGCCGCGCGTTTCACAGCGGCCTCTATCCCGGTGATCGCACTGACCGTGGCATTGACCCACTACATTCCTCGCGCCCCGCTGGAAGTCATGATCGGGACGCTCATCCTGGCGATGTCACTACTTTCCGTGGCTGCCCCGCGCCTGCGGCAAGTCCATGGCGTCATCCCCCAATACCTGACCGGCGCAGTGGGGGGCTTCCTATCCGCCTCCGTGGCCCAAGCTGGCCCCGCGATGGTTGCCTACGCGCAAGCCTCCCGCTGGGAACAACACCGCTTCGCCGCCACCTTGCAGGCCTACTTCGTAGCCATGAACCTGTTCACCGTGCCCCTGAAGTGGTACAGCGGGTTGATTCCCGACCCCGAGTCCATCTCCCTGCACACCATTTTGGCAGCGATCGGCGGGATGGCGGTCGGCACCTTCCTAGCTAGCCGCCTCCAAAACCGGCTGCACCCCTCGGTGCTGCGCAGTTTCGCCCTCGCCGTGGCCACCGTGGGAGCGACGATCGTGCTACTTCGTGGCATCATTAGCCTGTAACCGACGAAACGCGCTGCAGCTGAGTGCGCGGCAACTATGGAGGCCAACGATGACTGACCCCCATCCCACTTTGAACGTCCTGTCCCAACCCCAACCGCAAGCGTTGGGGAGCAACTACCGCAGCGCCAACACCCACCTGCAACAGGCACGCTCGCGCCGCTACCTCATGGCCCTGGGGATGACCCTGCTTACCGCGCTGTTCCTCACCTTGCCCACTTCGATCCTGCCCAACCCGATCTTCGCCCGCGAAGTGCCGATCCGCTGGTGGGAATACCCGGTAGTGGCCGCCACTTGCGCTCTCACCTGGGCGTGGTTCATGATCCAAACCCCACCGAAACAACCCGAACACCACGGGCGGCTGCTCACCGCCCTCACCGTGACCCTGTTCGCGGTGGCATGCCCGGTGTGCAACAAAATCGTGCTGCTCACCATCGGGGCTGCCGGGGCGATGAGCACCTGGGCGCCAATCCAGCCGTACCTGGCGTTAATCACCCTGGTGGCGTTGGCCTTGGCTTTAGTTTTACGAGTGCGGTCGGCGCGCTTGGGCGCTGGCACGTCCTTGGAACGTCGGGTGAGTTAACGCAATCACCAGTGACACCGTGGCCGCCAAAGGTGACAAAGCCAGCGCCAGGGTCGGCCAGTGCCCATACAAGGTGGTGGAGACGATGGGTGCAAAAATCCACGTCACCCCACCGGTAGCGGACAATAGCCCGGCCACCGCGCCCTGTTCGTCGGCGCGCACCGCCAACGACGCCCCGGCGTTGTAGCCCGGTGACGCCAGTCCCGAACCGATCCCCATTAGGCCCACTGCGACAATGGTCACCCAAAGTGGCAGGGACAGGGCTACCAACGCCACCGCTGCTACCAGCACCGCCAGCCCCACGCGCAACAGTCGGCGCGGGGGCCACACTAAACGCGGGACCAGCACCAACTGCGACAGCATTGCCCCGGCTGCCTGCGCCACCATCGCCAGGCCGGTGGTGAGCACCGCGGTCTGCGGATCCAAACCGTAGCGGTCTTGCATCACGAAACCGATGGTTATGTGCACCACCCCGATGGCGAAGAACATCCCTAACCCGGCGGCCAGGTAGGCGCGGATACGCGGATCGAAAGCCGACATGCGCTGTCCTAGTCGGCGGCGCTGATTAGCGGGCGTGCGTGGCAACTTCACCAGCGCCAGCACTAACGCCACCCCCACCATCACCGCAGTGGCGTACACCGGGGCCAGCAGCCACCAGGAGGCCAACAGGCCGGAAGCCAGCGCCCCCACCACCGCCGCCACGTTGAAGGAAGCCCCGAAAGCCGCCATCGCTTTGACCCGCGAATGCTCATCGGGAGTGTGCTCGGCGATCAACGCCTGCCCGGTCGGTGGAACCGCGGCCACGGCCGCTCCGAAGAACGCGCCCCGTGCCAAAATGATCCCCACCGCGGTTACCGCCACCGGGATCAGGGCGCAAGTGCGTAAAAAGGTGGTGAGTGCAAACAAAGTGGCAGCTGTGAACGCCAGGCACAGGGCGGAGACGAGCACCGGTTTGCGACCCCAAGATTGGGAAGCCCGCCCCCACGGTTGGCTGAGCAGCGCCACCATCAAGGCGGCCAGTGACAGCATGAAACCGATATGCCACTCCGCTAAACCCAGCGAGCGGGCCAGGGGCGCAATGGCGGCGTTCAACAGGAACTGTCCGACGTAAGTGAAGAACACGATCGCCACGATGGTGCGCAGCAAACTCGCGAACGCGCGCTTATCAGCATCCTCCTGTGGGGGTCGTGGGTCGGTCACCACTGTTTCTCTTCTTTCCTCACGAGGGCGGTCGGGGTCCACCCGGACTCACAAACCCAGAAAACTACCGCAAAGTGATTAGCCCGGCCGGGGTTACTGCTCCCAAATGCCAGCGACGTTAGCGTCGAAAACGGCCCGACCGTCCTCGCCACTGAGAACCCGGTGCACCACCTGGGTGAAGCGCGCATTCATGGCGGGCAGTTCACCGGCTGCGAACCAAGCGACCTCACTGTTCTCCCCATCGGCAGGGAAGGGGGTGCCGCTTTCGTAAATCATGTGGAAAGACAGGTCCAAGTAAATCGTGCGGTCCCCGTTTTCGTACTCCACCGGGCCCACCACTTCGGTGGAAACCAGGCGCTGGGGGCGCACTCGCACGGCGGCTTCCTCCCACGCTTCGCGGGCTCCCGCGTAGGCCGGTTCTTCCCCCGGGTCAATGATGCCGGTCACCGGGGTCCACTGGCCGTTATCAGCCCGGCGTACCAACAGCACGCGGGTCAGGTCAGTATCGGTGATCACAGCGGTGACGCCCGGTAGCCACAATTGGGTATGGCCGACGAAAGAACGCAAATGGAGGACAAAGTCGGGAGTTGCCATGCCTTCAGTTTAGGAGCACGCCGGCGGCAAACTCCAACCGCCCGGGCCTGGCGGCCGGGGAACAACTAGCGGCGGCGGTAAACCGTCACCTGCCAACGCGCATCGCCGCTGCGCGGGCGCCAATCCGCGTCCGAACGCGCCTGATCAACCACCCACTCGTCCTCGTCAATGGGCGGGGCGTAAACCCACTCGCGCTCCGGAGGCAACTCCAAATCTAAACTCGTGACCACCAGCTCATCGGCCAGGGGCATCGCCTGGCGGTAGACGTTGCCGCCACCGGCGATCCACACCTGCTCACTGGCCCACTTCGCCTGCTCCAGGGCCTCTTCAAGGGAGGCGCACACGATCGCCCCGGGTGCGCGGTAATCGGCCTGCGAAGTGAGTACGAAGTTGCGGCGCCCCGGCAGCGGCTGCGAGCCCAACGCTTCCCACGAAGCCCGCCCCATGATGATCGGCGCACCCATGGTGGAGCGTTTAAAGAACTGAAAATCTGCCGGCACGTGCCACGCCATGCCAGTGCCCGTCCCCAGCACCGCGTTACGGTCCTGGGCCCAAATCATGGAAACCGTCATGACTACACCGCCACCTGCGCGCGGATAGTGGGGTGGTGCTGGTAGTCACGCACCACCACGTCCTCGAAATCGTATTCAAATAACGAGGGCGCCCGGCGCAACTCCAAGGTGGGGAACGGGTAGGGGTCGCGCTGCAACTGCGTGTCGACTTGCTCCAGGTGGTTGGCATACAGGTGACAATCCCCACCAGTCCACACCAAGTCCCCCACTTCCAGGTCACACTGCTGGGCGATCATGTGGGTTAGCAGCGCGTAGGAAGCAATGTTGAACGGCACCCCCAGGAACAAGTCGGCGCTGCGTTGGTAAATCTGCAGCGACAACTTCCCCTCACACACATAAAGCTGGAAGAAAGCGTGACAAGGGGCCAAAGCCATCGCATCTAACTCACCCACGTTCCACGCTGAAACCAACATGCGACGCGAGTTAGGGTTATTGCGAACCGTATCCAACACCTGGGAAAGCTGGTCGATGTGGCGCCCATCGGCGGTGGGCCACGAACGCCACTGCACGCCGTAAACCGGGCCGAGGTCACCGTCCTCGTCGGCCCACTCGTTCCAAATGCGGATCCCGTTTTCTTGCAACCAACGCACATTGGAATCACCCTGCAAGAACCACAGCAGTTCACCCACCACGGACTTCAAGTGCACCCGTTTGGTGGTGATAAGCGGGAAACCGGCCGACAGGTCGTAGCGTAGCTGGTGGCCAAAAACCGAATACGTGCCGGTGCCGGTGCGGTCGGATTTGAAAGTCCCGTGCTCGCGTACGTGTTGCAACAGGTCTTCGTAAGCGCGGTTAATCGTTCGCTCACTCATCGCTGAACCTCCCAGGTGCTCACCCCGGTGGCAGTTAGCTAGCCACCATTTAAATCACTTGGCAACCAGTTTAAGCATCAACCTTCGCGTCGTCGTTAACCGGTTCACCTTTGTGGTCTTGCACCTGGCAATCCACTTCCACCGGGTAAGCGAACTCGGCGGGCGCATCACCCAGGGCGTAGGTGACGCCCTCTATCACGTTCGAAGCCATGGAACGGCCAATCATCCACCCCAAGACCGCGCCGATACCAAACGGCATCAAACGCCCCGCGGTGGCCGTCAGCCCCTTACTGGCGGCCTGCTGGGTGGCGCGCTTAGCGAGGGTGCGGTTCACCCGCTGGATGGTTTGCCGCTGCATATCGGAGGCATAGCCCTTCAGCGCCGTCAAGGTGGAGAAACCGAACTGGGACGAAGCAATCTCCGCGCCTTGCTCACCCATCAAAGAGGTCAGCACCAGCAGGCGACGCTTGTCTATGTCATCGGTGGGGATGCCGTAGATCGACGCCATGGTCAGCACGTAGTAGCCGGCCTGGGTCACGAACCCCACCAGTTGGGCGGAGGACAACCCCAAACCAGCGACCGTGCCCACCCCCGGGGCGGCCGCCGCGGTGCCCGCCAAACCGGAAGTGTTCGCCGCCAAACGGCGGAAATCCTTCGTCACAATGGCGGCTAAATCCGCGGGCGTGGCGTGCGGATGCTTAATGCGCAGTTCGTTGACCCGCTGGGTGATTGACTCATTGGGGACGTCAATCATCACATCCACCGCCTGGGGGATGGAGCGGGCCTTAAGCAAGGCTTTCACCGCGGTGGAAGCGTTACGAGTGCCCCGTGCCACGGCCTTCGGCAAGTGAGCTAGATCGCGGACAATACCCATGTTTGACCTCAGTATTCAGATGTGATGGACAGGCTGTGAGTGATGCCTTCATCGAGGGTATGCGAAATCGTGCATTTACGCTCGATGGCAGCCTTCGCGCGGCGCTGCAACTGGTCGTTTTCTTCCTCCGACAAGCCCGATAAGTCGGTCACAATCTCCACATCCATATGCGTGAAGCGGTCCTTTTCCTCATCGTATTGGGAGCTGACCCCCACGGTGGAGCGGTAGTCGGCGCCCAGGGCGGCCGCGAAACGGGCGTCCGAGGACGTGGCGTGACACCCAGCGAACGCTAACTTCAGCAAATCACCGGGGGTGAATTCGTCCTCGCCGTGACCGATACGAACCTCCACGCCATTGGAAGTGCGGCCGATGAAAGAACCTGGGCCGGTGCGTTCCAACCAAATGGCTTTTTGGGCGGGCTTGTCAGTGGTATCGGTTTGGGTTTGGTCTTTATCACTCATGATTTCCTCCTGTGCTGCGGGCGACTGGGCTGCGAAACTGACGGCTCTAACTTTCCTGTACTGGGGCGACTCGGTTGCTAAACCGTCGGCTGCTACTGGCCGGCGCCGTCCCAATACTGCTGCGCGATACGTTCTTCGACGGCGTTAATTTGGTCAATATGTGCCACCGCCTGCTTTTCCAACTTCGCCCCCACCAAAGGGATGCGCACGCTCACTTCACCTTCCAGGCGACGCTCACACCCGCCCTCGGCAGGTAAAAGCTGCGAATCGAAACTCACGGAAACGGGGAAGGAACCGACTTTCACCACGGTGCGGGCACTGGCATCATCGGCGTCCCACTTTTCCTCCACCGCCACTTCCGGTGCCCCCTTAGCGAACTTGCGTACCGCCGAGGGCAGGGAATCGGGATCCACCTGGGCGAGAGTGCGGATCACGAAACCACCATCGACTTCCTCCACCGGCTCGGTGTGCGCATGCAGCTGCGCGTCACGAAGCTGGTGGAAACGCGGATCACGCATCATTTCGACGGTGTCTTCCACGCTGCGAGGGTAGAACAACTTGTGGGTGAACTTCATCTTGCACCTTCTAAGTTAGAGAACTAAGTGCCTACCTCAACAATAGGTGCTTTGTGGGAAAAAGGCGCGGGTAAACGTAGCATAGGGGTATGCAAAGTCTCACCGACATCGCGCTGGCCGCCGCCGGATCAGACCTCACCGAAGCCGACTTAGATTGGCTCCACCTGGTGTTAGCGGACTGGCAAGTAATGTCCGACCTGGCGGCCGCCGACCTGATCATGTGGATCCCCACCGACGATGGGCAATTCCTGTCCGTGGCGCACGCCCGCCCCGCTTCCGCTGCCACCGTGCACCTCGATGACGTGGTGGGAATGAACATCCAACCCACCCGCGCCGCCCTGCTGCACGAAGCCATGCGCACCCAACAGGTCACCCGGCCAGCGGCTGCCCGCTGGGTGGGGTCGTACTCGATGACGGAAGTGGCGATCCCAGTGGTACGCGACCACAGTGCCATTGCGGTGATCACCTGCGAATCGAACCTATCTTCCCCCTCCTTCCTGTCCGGGGCGGAAAACTGGACTTCGGACGCCGCGGACGTCCTCGCCCATATGATGAGCCGCGGCGAATACCCCTACGACGCCACCCCCACGTCGGTATCCCACGGGCAGCCGCGCGTGATGGACGGCGCCCTGTTGCTGGACACCAACGGGGTGGTGCGCGAAGCCACCCCCAACGCGGTGTCGTGCCTGCGGCGCCTGGGGATCAAACACAACCCGGTGGGACAGTCCCTGGTGGAGGACGTAACCGGCATCGTGAAACCCGACCAGCAGATTGACGAAACGCTTGCGGTAGTGGTGATGGGCAAAGCCTCCTGGCGAGCGGAAATCGAATCGGCGCGCGCCACCGTCACCATCCGCGCGGTGCCGCTAACGGACCGGGGCCAGCGCCTGGGAGCGGTACTGCTCACCCGCGACGTGTCCGAAACCCGGCGGCGCGAGTTGGAACTAATGACGAAGGACGCCACCATCCGGGAGATCCACCACCGGGTGAAGAACAACCTGCAGACCGTGTCCGCACTGCTGCGCCTGCAGGCCCGCCGGTCCGACTCGAAGAAAGTACGCGCCGCCCTGTCGGAAGCCGAGCGGCGAGTATCCACCATCGCCACCGTACACGCCGCCTTGTCACAGAACGTGGATGCGCGGGTGGATTTTGACGAGGTCGCTAAACAGGTGTTGCGCCTAGCGGCAGTGGTGGCGAAAACCGACCACCAAGTGCATGTGGAAATCAACGGTCAGTTCGGGTCCGTTGGGGCGGATGACGCGCAAGCCCTGGCCACGGTCCTAAACGAGTTAGTGACTAACAGCGTGGAACACGGATTCACCAACCACGGTGGCACCGTAGTGGTGGATGTGCGCCGGGATGGGAACGACCTGGAAGTGACCGTCACCGACGATGGGGAAGGTATCGAACCGGGGCGGGCGCGCACCGGGTTAGGCACGCAGATTGTGTCCACCGTAGTGGTGGGGGAGTTGCGTGGCTCCATCACCTGGGAGGCGCGCAGTGACGTGCCCGGCACGCGGGTGCACATCACCGCGGAGTTGGATTAGCGAGGGCGGTGGGGCAGTTGGCGGCCGGTGTGCGGTAGGCGGGCGGCGTACTAGCCAAGTCGCGGTCCGCGCGGCTGGGGCCAGCCTGTTTCGCCGGGCCTGGGGCGCGCGGCCCCAGGCAAACCAGCTACTGTCCGGCGCTAGCCAGACCCGCTTCCAACCCGCCCTCGAGAAGCGCTGCAAACGATTCCGCCGGCAGCACCGGCACACCCAACGCCTCTGCCTTGGTGGCTTTCGACCCGGCACCCGGGCCCGCCACCACCACCGACGTTTTCTTCGAAACCGACCCGGCGGCCTTCGCTCCGCGCGCCACGATCGCGGCTTTCGCTCCCTCACGGTCATAGCCGGGCATGGTGCCGGAAACCACCACCGTTAATCCCGCTAAGGTTTGCTCCATCTCCGGGGCGGCTTCGTCTTCCATGCGCACCCCGTCGGCAGCCCACTGGGTGAGGATCTGCTGGTGCCAATCCACCGTGAACCACTCATGTAAGGAACGCGCGATTACGTCTCCCACGCCCTCGACCTGCGCTAAATCTTCAATCTTCGCGGCGGCGATCTGCTCCATCGACGGCCATGTCGCCGCCACTGCTTGCGCCGCGGTGGGTCCGACGTGGCGGATCGACAGGGCCACCAGCACACGCCACAAGGGGCGCGACTTCGCGGCTTCTAACTGGTCGAGCAACAGTTGCAATGACTTCGACGGGGTCGGTTCCTTACCGGGCTTCCACCCGCCAGCACCATCAGCTTGACCCTTGGTCCAAAACGCCGGCACCTGGGTCCAGGCTTTTTCCACCCCCAGCTTGGTTTGCAAACGTTTCGTCGCCGGAGCCAGGCGCCACCGGTAAACGTCACGCACCTGCTCGGCGCGCAACGCGAAAATCATCGCTTCCGAATCCAGACACGGCTTTTGCGCAGCCGGCAGCAGCGACTCAGCCTGCGCCATAGCATCTTCCGCGGCCTGCGGGTCAGTGGCGGCGCGGGCACACACGTCCTCGTCCAGGCGCACCACCGAGTTATCTGCCAACACCACCGGCTCACCCGCCACCAGGGCCGCTAACACCTCATCGCGGTCCGAATCCGGCTGCGTCAAAGCTAGTGCTGTTTCAATCCCCAGGCCCTCCACGTCCAGGGCTCCGCGCGAGCCGATATGGGCAATGCGTTCGGTGATTTGTGCCGGACAGTGCGCCTGGTTGGGACAGCGCAGATCCACGTCCCCAGCTTTTGCCGGAGCCAGTTTCTCCCCGCAAGAAGGGCAGTGGGTGGGCATCTGGAAAGGGCGTTCCTTCCCGGTGCGGGCACTCTCCACCGGCGCCACCACCTCCGGGATCACGTCCCCCGCTTTGCGCAGCACCACCAGGTCACCGATCAACACGCCCTTGCGTTCCACCTCTTGGGCGTTGTGCAAAGTGGCACGCGAAACGTGGGAACCTGCGACCAGCACCTTCTTCATCACCGCGTACGGGGTGACCCGCCCGGTGCGACCCACCTGGGTGCGGATATCAAGCAGCCGGGTGTGGACCTCTTCGGGTGGGTACTTGTAGGCAGCGGCCCAGCGAGGGGCCCGCGAAGTGGCCCCCAGCGCTTGCTGGAAGTGGCGGGCGTCAACTTTGAACACCATGCCGTCGATTTCATGGGCGAGGTCGTGGCGGTGGTCGCCAAAATGAGCGATTACTTGGTCGATTTCCTCGTGCGAGTGCACCAAACGCGTATAATCAGATACCGGCAACCCCCAGGTTTGGAGCTTTTCATACCAGCCATATTGCGAATCGATCGCATCTACCCCGTCGAAGTGTCCCACCCCGTGCACTACCAGTGCTAGGGGACGTTGCGCGGTGATGGCGGGGTTCTTTTGCCGCAGCGACCCGGCGGCAGCGTTGCGGGGATTGACGAACTGTTTCAACCCGGCCTGGTGGCGGGCCTGATTGAACTCGGTGAAGTCAGCTACTGGGAAATAAACCTCCCCGCGCACCTCCACCCGGTGGGCAATATCGTCTCCCTCTAAACGGTGGGGCAGGTTCGCAATAGTTGCCACGTTGGCAGTCACGTCCTCGCCCACGCGCCCATCCCCGCGGGTAGCGGCCTGAGTGAAAACCCCGTCCACGTAGAGGACGGAAACTGCCAACCCGTCGACTTTCACTTCCGCCGTGAGCGGCAGATCATCTACCCCCAGGTCGGTGCGACAGCGGTCAAACCACTGGTGGACTTCCTCCACGGAGAATAAGTCATCTAGCGACAGCATGGGCACCGCGTGGGGGACGGGAGCGAAAGCGGTGGAAGCCTGGCCGCCGACATTAGCGGTGGGGGAGTCTTGACTGGCCAGCTGGGGGAATTCCTGTTCCAGGGCCTGCAAGCGGCGGAAGAGTTCATCGTAGGCGGCGTCAGACAGGGTGGGGGCGTCCTGGTCGTAGTATTCCCGGCGCGCTTGCTCCACCTGGTCGGCCAACTGCTGCCATTGCTCGCGGGCAGTATCGAGCTCGGCGGGGACTTGCTGGTCAAGCTGGTCAGTGTCTGAAGTAGGCGAAGTCATGGCACTATTGTGACTGTTGCGCCGGGTTTTCTCCACGAGACGCCAGTTATGCACACCCCGAATCTTTCCACAGTCAGCCGGGGGCGTGGGAGCACGAGGACGGGTGGTGTCCGCACAGTAGAGGCATGGAAGAGTTCACCAACAGTGTTTTGCACCTAGCCTGCGTGGCCGGCCCTGACACCGGGAAACTGCAGCCCTTGACAGCGCAGTGGCGCGGGGCGGGTCGGGGAGTAGGACGCGGGGGCGCTAAGGGGTCTATGGGGGCCGTTCACGCAGACTCGATGCGGGATATCCACTCGGACTCGGCGCCTACTGGCCACGCGGAGTCTATGCGTGCCGGGCACCCGGATTCAGCCCGCGCAACCGCCCTCGCTCCTGCGCACGCGGCGAGCCAATCACGCTCCAGTGAACTGCGAGACCGCCTCACCTCCCGCCAACACTTCCAAGCCCGCGTGGTCCGCCGCCACGGACAAGCCGTTGCCCAGCTGCAAGACTGCGGCTCCGCCAACGGCACCTTCCGGCTCCGCCCCTTGAAACTAGTGCCCGGAGCACGCCCGAGCTGGTGGTTCGCTGCGCGCAGCGCACACCCGCTCCTGCACCTGCGTCCAGGTCAGCACTTCCTGGCCGGGTCCAACGTGTGGCAGGTGCGCACACTACCCAGCTCGGTGTCCCTACCCGCGTTGGCCAGCCAGCTCTCCCTCCCCGCGAAGACGCGCGCTTGGCGGTGGTGGTTCTTCCTGTTCCCGCTAATCTCTCTAACCTGGCTCGCCTCCCGCTGGCTCCCGCTCACTACCGTTGTAACCGGGTTGATCGCGGCGCTGCTCGCCACCTGGTACCTGCGCAGTTGGTACCGCCACCGCACTCGCGGGCATCCCGACCCGGCCAGCTTCGCCCTCGCCGCTCACTTGCCACCGCCCAGCAACCCCACTGCACGCCGGAGCGCGAGCAGTGCGTGGGAGTTGAACCTCACTCCCGCGCCCAATATTGCGATTTACGGGCGGCGCCCCCGACTTGTGCGCGCTCGCCGTGGGCGTGCCCGGGTAGAATCGGTACGCCCCGGCTCCACCGTCGGCCTGCGCAACCCGGACCCGGCGTGGGCAGAGTGGATTTGCCTGCAGATCATGGTGCAAACCCATAACCAGGGCAGCGGGGCGCGCCTACAAATTTGCCACGAGGGCGGCCGGCCAACCTGGCGAATCCGCACCGCAGACGAGCCGCTGGTGGCCTTGCGCCATCTCGCACCTGCCCTGGCGAACGCTGCGCCAGTCGATCACATGTTGGCGTTGGAAGGGCAGGCGCCGACAGTGGACTTGGCCGCCAGCGCGTGGCTAGACATGGGTAGCGGCGAGCAGGTGAACGACCTTCCCAGCGCCGTCACCCTAGACCAACTCGACGCGCTTTCGAGCGCCGAAGAGGACTCGCAAAACCGCCTGGACGCTGCCATACGGGAACCTGAAAACGCGCGCGGGTTGAGCGCTTGCATTGGGATTGGAACCGACGGGCCGGTGACGATCGATTTGGTGAAAGACGGCCCCCACGCCCTCGTCGCCGGCACCACCGGGTCGGGGAAGTCGGAAGCCCTGCGCACCTGGCTGCTGCAACTGGTGCGCCGCTACCCGCCCAGCGCGCTGCGCCTGATTTTGATCGATTACAAGGGCGGAGCCACGCTGGCACAGTTCGCGTCCTTGCCGCACAGTGAGGGCCTGTTCACGGATTTGGACGTGGCCGCCACCGGGCGGGTGCTGCACGCCTTGGGCAGGGAACTGCGCCGGCGGGAAGGAGCGTGCGTGACGCGCGGGGTGCGAGACATCAGCCAGTGGGAGCAGCTGGACCCGGCGGGAGCGCCCCCGCGACTGTTGTGCGTGATTGACGAGTTCCGCGCTTTGACACAAACCCACCCGCAGTTGATGGACCAGTGCGTTGATTTAGCAGCCCGAGGACGGTCGCTGGGGATGCATTTGATTGCCGCGACGCAAAGTCCCGCAGGGGTGGTTTCTCCGCAGATGCGGGTGAATCTGACCTTGCGGGTGTGCTTGCGTACCGCTCAGGGAGCGGACTCCTTTGACGTGCTCGGCGTGGACAGTGCGGCGCATCTGCCGCGCGTGCCGGGCCGGGCGTTAGTTGACGCGGGGATGAGTGCGGAGCCGGTGCAGTGGGCACTGGCGCCTTCGCAAATGCCGGCCGAGGACGGTGAAACCGGTTATGCCTGGCCCCTTCCGCCTGCGGATCGTGGGGTGGCGCGCGGGGTGCGAGACATCAACCAGTGGGAGGCGAACCGGATTTGGCGCCCTCCCCTGGACGCTGCCACTGCGGCGCAGTGGCTGGCCCAGCGTCATGCCGATGGGGATAATGGGGGCCGGCAGGCGCTGGAAGCTTGGCCTGGGAGTGCGCGGGCGGCAGCGCCGGAGACTACCGGCTTGCGGCAGCGGGCGAAAAACCTTGGCGAGGGGTGGGGGCCTTCGTCAACGCGTGAAGGCCTGCGCCGCCCGCTGCAAGAGTTTGCAGTCTTTGCAGTGGGGGAGTGTCACCGCAGCGGAGAGCTCCACCCATTGGATCTGCGTGCCCCGGTGCTGGTGGCGGGTGCGCCGGCGGAGCGCGCACAGTTACTGGATGAAGTGGGCTCTGCCCTGGGGTTTCACCTGCGAGTACGCAGCGATGACATCGCAGCGTACAGACCCGGGCCCGCGCCACGCAGACGTGACCCCACGCCACACACGCCCAACCCCGCGCCACGCATGCCCTACCCCACGCCACACATGCCCAACCCCGCTGGAATCACCGTGAGCAATAGCGCCAACAGGACTGACAATCCGCCGGCTGGCGCGATCAGCGTCTGCGCCGAAGACCTGGTGGGCACAGTACTGGCATTGCGGGCCGCAGCGCGGGAGGGAGTCGCCATTGTGATAGACGATTTACCCCAGTGGTGGAGACGCTGCGATGACCAGTGGGGCGTAGGAAGCGGACGCAAACTATGGGAGCAGATTACTCGCGCACATCCCGTGGTGATTGCTGGATCAGCGCTGGAAGAGGCCGCCAGGATGCGCCAATTTGGGAGGGTCGTAATCAGTGCGCACCCGCGTGAGGTGCGCCAGTGCGGGTGGGATAGACCGGTGGCCGAAGCCCTAGAAGACGCCATCGCGTTTGCCAATGGGCAGACCCCTTGGGTGGCGGTGAAGTGGGATGAGCGCGTCAACCTGCGAGTGATAGTTCCAAGTCCTGAAGAAGGAATTGTTAGCTCAAATATCGCCCTAAATTCGCGGGCGCAAACTGCCCTGCGACGCGCCCCGGCGCGCCACGCCCTCGCCGATATTCTGCCCGCGCTAGCGGCCGAGCAGGAGCACCTGTCGGGCGGTGCGCTCTATTACTTCCCTGGCGCCCACGCGGAAGACATTGACCTTGACCAGCTCCAAGCAGTTTGTGCTAGACATGGTTTTAGCTTGCAGGTTGTAGCGCAGACGCAGCTGTTGGCTAATGCGCGAAAGTACCGCCAACTGCGGCACTCCCATGTGCTGGTGTTGGCATCGCCCTCGCCCCTCACATGTCGAGAATTAGATCTGCCTTTAGAACTAAGCAATGAGTGCCCTCTGTCACAGCTGTGGCTAGTTTGTCGCGACGAATCCTACCGTTTGTCGCATTTGCTCCGCTGACGTGACCATTTGCACACCCGGGCACGGTGTGAAACAGCCCTAAAACCCTTGTGGAAGCTTGAAAGGTGGTGAAAACTAATAGGCATATTTGGACATTTCTTACATGACGACGTTATTCGCGTGTGAGCGGAAAGCGAGGATCATCCCGATGGATTGGCGTAGCCGTGCAGCCTGCTTGAACGTAGACCCGGAACTATTCTTCCCGATTGGTAATACCGGACCGGCCATCGCACAAGCTGCTGAAGCGAAATTGGTATGCGCTACCTGTGAAGTGCAAAAAACCTGCCTACAGTGGGCGCTGGATAACAACCAGGACTCCGGAGTGTGGGGAGGAATGAGCGAGGACGAACGCCGCGCTCTTAAACGACGCTCCGCTCGTGCTCGGCGCGCCTAAACTTCCAACGCCGCTAAGGTAACGATCCGGCGGCAAAAACGTAGGCCGGTGGTAGCCCCACCGGCCTTTAGCTGCGTCCCGCACAGCGCAAGGGATCAGCCCGCACGATACACTCAAGTGTCCTAAAGTAATGGCGACAGCGGCTTTAGTAGGCGTTCCGTGAAACGCTGAATTATGGGTCGCTGTGCCCACTTTTTGGCGGTCAGCTGCTCTGAAGTAGTCAGATCGTTGAAGAAGATCTGCTCCATCTGCTGGGCGAAAGATTTCGAATGGAACTGCAAGTTAATCTCGTGGTTACCAAACATGGATAGGCGGTCGATATTCGCCGTTCCTACCGTCGACCAACGTTCATCAATGGTGGCGGTTTTAGCGTGAATCATGGCGTGGTCGTAAAGCCAAATCTCAATGCCCGCTGCCAACAGCTCATCGAAGAACGCTGAGGAAACCCAGTCTGCAATCACGTGGTTGGAGTTCTTCGGTATCAACACTTTCACTTCCACCCCGCGCCGCGACGCCGCTTTCAAGGCGTGCAGGATCTCCGCATCCGGAATGAAATACGCAGACGTCAAGTATGCATGATCGTTGGCGCGTTCCAACGCGTCAATATACATGCCACGCACCGGGTAGAGCATCTGCGAAGGTTTATTCAATGCCGCCACGATAGCGGTGTCCCACTCGCGCGCCCCTTGCTGGGGCAATCGCGGTTGACGAAAAGAGCGGAAATTATTCCACAAATCCACGAACCCGTTTTCTAACTCCCACACCGCATCGCCGTCAATGCGCACGTGGGTGTCGCGCCATTCGTCCTCGTAGAGCTTGCCGATGTTGTAGCCACCTACGAACCCAATTTTGGAGTCCACTACCATAACTTTGCGATGGTCGCGCCCGGTGTTGCGCAGGTTTAAAGTGAACAGCCCGGAGCGGATTTCTGGTACTTTGCGCACGAAGAGATTCGAATGCTTGGGGAAGATTTTGAATCGCGGATCTACCACCAAATTCGCGAACCCATCATAAATGCAGTACACCTTTACTCCGCGATCGGCGGCCCGGTAGAGGGCGTCCTTAAAGGCTTTGCCCACCTCATCGGACTTCCAAATATAGGTCTCGAAGTAAATGGACTCTTGGGCCTGGTCAATCGCGGCGAGCATGGATTGGTAAAGAGAACGCCCCTCAGTGAAAGTGGTGACTCGGTTATCACCTACTTGCGTGACCAGTGGGTCGAGGGCCGGAAATCCCTCTCCGCCGGGCGCCCTCCTTTTACGCACCTCATCGACCGCTACCAGTACCGCCACCGCAGTCACTTGCATAGCTACCACACCCAGTACCGCAGTCTTAAAAAATCTCAACGATTGGTGACGGGGTGGAAGTAAGCGGAAGACGGATTTCATGAATCTAATATTAGTTCAAGCAGTGTTCGTTTGAGTGCTGAGCACAGCGAACACCAGCGGAACAAAACTTCTATACTGGCGCCATGTCAACAATTTCATCTGAGGAAGTTGCCCGGGTCGCAGCCCTGGCACGTATTGCCCTAACCGAAGAAGAGGTGGAGCGTTTCGCTCAGGAACTCGGCGTGATCGCGGACTCGGTGGCGAAAGTCTCCGAAGTCGCCACCCCCGACGTTCCCGCCACCTCCCACCCCATCGCCTTACAGAACGTGATGCGCGAGGACGTGGTCGGCCCCATGTTGGACCGCGACGAAGTCCTCGCCGCCGCTCCCGCGCACGAGGACGGTCAGTTCCTAGTTCCGCAGATTCTGGAGGAGGACTGAAGTGACTGAGTTAGTTTTCTTATCCGCCACCGAAGCTGCCGAAAAACTGGCGGCCGGGCAGATTACTTCCGAAGAGCTCACCACCGCGTGCCTGGATCGCATTGAAGCGCTCAACCCGCGCCTCAACGCTTTCTTACTGGTGGACCGCGAAGGCGCGTTGGCAACCGCCCGGCAGGTGGATGCTGCTCGCGCCAACGGGGAAGAACTCTACCCCTTGGCGGGCGTGCCGATCGCCATTAAAGACAACATTGTCACCCGCGGGATGGACACCACTTGCGCGTCGAAGATACTGGAAGGGTGGAAACCCCCGTACGACGCCACCGTGATCGAACGCATTAAGGCCGCCCAGCTCCCGATCGTGGGTAAGACCAATATGGACGAGTTCGCGATGGGGTCTTCCACCGAGCACTCCGCTTTTGGGGCGACCAAGAACCCGTGGGATGAGGCCCGTATTCCGGGTGGCTCCGGGGGTGGATCAGCGGCCGCAGTTGCTGCTTTCTTGGTACCCCTGGCCCTGGGGTCCGATACCGGTGGTTCTATTCGCCAGCCCGGCGCAGTAACCGGCACCGTCGGCGTGAAGCCCACCTACGGAGCGGTCTCCCGCTACGGACTGATCGCGATGGCGTCTTCCTTGGATCAAATCGGCCCAGTTACTCGTACGGTGGAGGATGCTGCTGCGCTGCAGGATTTGATTGGCGGCCACGACCCGCTAGATTCCACTTCGCTGGCCGAGGGCGTGGGGCAGATGAGCCCGGCTGCCGCCCTCGCCGATGGGGAAGACCTGTCCGGGGTGCGCGTGGGCGTGGTGAAACAGCTGCAAGGTGAGGGGTATGAACCGGGCGTGCAGGCCGCGTTCGACGAAACCGTGCAGCGCCTGCGTGAACGCGGCGCCGAAGTGGTGGAAGTTGACTGCCCTCACTTCGACTACGCTCTGGCCGCCTACTACCTGATCATGCCGGCGGAAGTTTCTTCCAACTTGGCGCGCTTCGACGGGATGCGCTACGGCCTGCGGGTCGAACCCACCGAAGGGCCGGTCACTGCGGAACGGGTGATGGCGGCTACCCGCGGCGCCGGTTTCGGTGACGAAGTGAAACGCCGCATCATCTTGGGCACCCACGTGCTTTCGGCCGGCTACTTCGACGCCTACTACGGGTCGGCGCAGAAGGTCCGCACCCTGGTGCAGCGTGATTTTGATGCCGCTTTCGAAAAGGCAGATGTGCTGATTTCGCCCACTGCTCCGACGGTGGCGTTCGAATTCGGTTCCAAGCTAGATGACGTCCTCGCCATGTATCTGAACGACATCGCTACCATTCCTGCGAACTTGGCGGGGGTGCCGGCAATGTCGGTGCCGTGTGGCCTGAGTGAGGGCCTACCGGTCGGGTTCCAAATCATCGCCCCGGCGCGGGAGGACGCCCGCATGTACCGGGTGGCGAAATTTGTCGAGGACGGGGCGCCGGTGGCGCAAGACTGCCCGGCCCGCAACTGGGGAGAGGAAGCGTAATGACGAAGCTAATGGATTACGACAAAGCGGTAGCCAAGTTCGACCCGGTTCTGGGCGTGGAAGTGCACGTGGAGTTGGGTACGGACACGAAGATGTTCGACGCGGCTCCTAACGCTTTCGGCGGGAACCCCAACACTTACGTCACCCCGGTGTCGCTGGGCCTTCCCGGCTCGCTGCCGGTGGTGAACGCCAAGGCGGTGGAGTACGCCATTAAGATCGGGCTGGCGCTGAACTGCTCGATCGCCCCGTACTGCCGTTTCGCGCGCAAAAACTACTTCTACCCGGACCTCACTAAAGCGTTCCAAACTTCCCAGTACGATGAGCCGATCGCTTTTGACGGCTGGGTAGATGTGGAACTGGACGACGGGGAAGTTTTCCGCGTGCAGATTGAACGCGCCCACATGGAGGAGGACGCGGGGAAGAACACCCACATTGGTGGTGCCGATGGGCGTATCCATGGGGCGGAATATTCCCTGGTGGATTACAACCGTGCCGGGGTGCCGCTGGTGGAGATCGTCACCCGCCCGATTGAGGGAGCGGGGGAGCGCGTGGCGGAAGTGGCTGCAAAATACGTGCAGACCTTGCGTGACATTTTCCGCGCCCTGGGGGTTTCCGAGGCCCGCATGGAACGTGGCAACGTGCGTGCCGACGTGAACGTGTCGCTGCGTGCGGATGCTTCCGCCCCGTTTGGTACGCGTACCGAAACGAAGAACGTGAACTCTTTCCGTGCTATTGAAAAAGCGGTGCGGTATGAGGTTTCCCGCCAGGCCGCGATTTTGGACGGTGGTGGCACCATCGTGCAGGAGACCCGCCATTTCCATTCCGAGGACGGGTCGACCTCCTCGGGCCGGGAGAAGTCGGACGCGGAGGACTACCGTTACTTCCCCGAGCCGGACTTGGTGCCGGTGGCTGCGGACCCGCAGTGGGTGGAGCAGCTGCGCGCCGAGTTGCCGGAGTTGCCCACGCAACGTAGGCGCCGGTTGCGCGAAGAGTGGGGATTCACCGACTTGGAAATGCGCGACGTGGTGAACGCCGACGCGGTGGACCTAATTGAGGACACGGTGGCGGCGGGAGCTTCCCCGGCGGCTGCACGCAAGTGGTGGATGGGTGAGCTTTCACGCATCGCGAAGACCGACGAAGTCGCGCTCCCCGACATGCCGGTGAGCGCGGCGCAGATCGCGCAGTTGCAGGCGCTGGTGGACAGCGGTCGCATTAACGACAAGTTGGCGCGCCAGGTGCTGGAGGGCGTACTTGCTGGCGAGGGCGATCCCGAAGCTGTGGTGCAGGCGCGCGGGTTGGAGATTATCTCCGACGACTCGGCCCTGATTGCTGCGGTCGATGACGCTATTGCTGGTAACCCGGCGGTGGTGGAGTCGATTCGCGGGGGCAAGATGGCGGCGGTTGGCGCCCTCATCGGGCCGGTGATGAAGGCTACCCGCGGGCAGGCGGATGCTGGCCGCGTGCGAGAGTTGATTGTGGAGCGCCTGGGCCTGTGAATGGGTGCTTGCCGGCGGAGCGTGAGTCCACGCCCGGGGCACTGCGCTTAGGGGTTTGCAGGCGAGACTTTTGAGCCCTTGGGGCCACCCTAAGGGTTGCACCCTTGGCTCGCGAGCTGCACTAACGGCGGCCACTGCGGTAAGTCCGCGGTGGCCGCCATTGTCTTCATACCTGGGATACCTGCAATACGGGCTGCATGAGTGAGCCAGTCACAAATTGCAATCTGCCCGCCCCGCGGTTAGGTGCGGTATTTCGCGCAAACGTCGAGTGTGACCTAGTGCTCACGGAGCTGGTTTGACATGAGGTAGGCGAGTGGGTAGATTTATATCTCGGTTCCGCTACGAAGCAAATCTCGAAACGGAACTTTTTCAATGCCTGAGGCGGAAAACCTAACGGGTTGGAAGCTTTAGTGTGGGTGTTGTTTGTGAACTCGATAGTGTGTTGTTTTTGTTTGTTTTGTCCTTTTTTGTTTTTTGGTTGGGATTTGGCTGGCCCTGTTTTTGGGGTTGGTTTTTCTCTGGTTTTGTTTGGAGAGTTTGATCCTGGCTCAGGACGAACGCTGGCGGCGTGCTTAACACATGCAAGTCGAACGGGATCCTTATCTTCCTTTTTGGTTGGTTTGGTGAGAGTGGCGAACGGGTGAGTAACACGTGAGTAACCTGCCCCTTTCTTCGGGATAACTGCAGGAAACTGTGGCTAATACTGGATATTCTGCCCTTGGCGCATGTTGGGGGTGGGAAAGGTTTTTTCTGGTTGGGGATGGGCTCGCGGCCTATCAGCTTGTTGGTGGGGTGATGGCCTACCAAGGCGGTGACGGGTAGCCGGCCTGAGAGGGTGGGCGGTCACACTGGGACTGAGATACGGCCCAGACTCCTACGGGAG
>JAEWEQ010000081.1 GCA_023389315.1 Actinomycetes bacterium
CTCACCTTGGTGCAGACCCACAAAATCAAGTCCTTCCCGGTGGTTTTAGTGGACTCCAAATACTGGGGTGGCCTAGTGGAGTGGCTGCGAGAAACCATGGTCGAGGACGGTACCATCAGCGCCGAAGATATGGACCTGTTGCATGTGGTGGATACCGCGGAGGAAGCGGTGCAGATCGTGCGGGAGTTTGTGCGCAGCGTCCAATAAACCTTTAATGCTACTACGAACTGTGCCGCTGCCATGCTACGCATCACAGGGTTGGGTAGAATAGGAGGTGAAAGCTGACTGGCGATGGCCCGGGAATCGGCCAAAACCACTGGGATGGACACCCCAGTTTTAGTTCGCCCAGTCGGTCACTTCACAGTTGGAGGAAAAACTGATGGTTGCAATGAAGCCCCGCACCGGTGATGGCCCGATGGAAGCTGTACACGAAGGACGCAGCATTGTCATGCGCATCCCCGCCGAAGGTGGCGGACGTTTGGTGTTGGAGCTGAACGCAGAAGAAGCTCAGCAGATGGCAGATGCCCTAGCTGAGGTAATCAAGTAACTCCCAGGACGCGGCCGGCCAGAGCTATCCAGGCCGGTGCTGGGCGCGATCCAGGCCGGTGCTGGGCATGCCGGTTCCCACCGGCAGCTTCCCGCCGGCAGTTAGTCAGCGGCGCACCGCCACCAGCAGCCCGTCGCCCACCGGCAGCAGGTGAGTTAGGAAATTCTCCGACTCTGACAGGTCTTTCACCAACTGGCGCATCGCCACGGTGTCGGGTTCGCGGCGCGCCGGATCTGCCACCTGCCCTTGCCACAGGGCGTGCGCGATCACCAAAATCCCGCCGCGCCGCAGCATGCGTTCAGCATGTTCGACATACAGCGCATTCTGGGCGGGATCAGCATCGATGAACACCAAATCGTAGGCGCGCGCCGCCATGCGCGGCAACACGTCTAAAGCCTTACCGGTGATCAGGCGAGTACGGGGCGAACGCATACCGGCAGCAGCGAAAGCCGCCCGCGCCACCCGGTGGTATTCACTTTCCGCATCAATGGTGGTTAGCACCGCATCGTCACTCATGCCCGCCAGTAGCCAAAGGCCAGACACTCCGGTGCCGGTACCAACTTCCGCCACCGCTTTGGCGCCACAACTGGCAGCCAACATCCGCAAAGCCGCGCCAGTGCCGGGGGAAACCGGTGGGCACCCCAACTCCGAGGCCTGCGCCCTGGTGGCAGTGAGGATATCGCCCTCGGGGATGAAATCCTCGCAGTAGGACCAGCTCAGAGCCTTGTCGGCACTCATCGCGACCTCGTTTCCTGTTGAGTTTTGGCAAATCGATTCAGCCAGCTTGCGTAGTTGGTACTAGTTTAGCCGCAACCGGGTTGCATACACACCGATGCCGGCATAATAAAGCGCGTTTGCATACAATGAAGCCATGTTTGGAATTAGCGGGCCCGAAATTCTGGTCATTTTCGTGGTGCTACTGGTCATCATTGGCCCTTCGCGCCTCCCGGAAGTGACCGCCACCCTCACCAAATGGGTGAAGAATGCCCGCGTGCAACTGACCAAACTTAAATCCAGTTTGGATGACGAAGTTGGCGAAGACTTGCGCAACCTGGACCTGTCGGTGCTCAACGTGCGCCAGTACGATCCGCGCAACATCATCCGCCAAGCGGTGCAAGAAGAAATGGAAGAATGGCGCCAACTGGTAAATCCGTTGGCACCGGCGAAGAAGTCCGCGACCGGGAAGCCCGGTACCAAGGACGCCACCGAAGTGACCGTCACCGCCCCGCCCTCGTCGGAAAAACCTGGCGCCACACCCGCCGCGCCGGCCACCAGCATGGGGCCCGGTTCGGTGGTGCAGCCAGCGGCGGGGGAGGCGGCGACCCGGCGGGTACAAGCCGGGGCTTACCGCGCTTCCACGCGGGATGAAGCCATCGCCGCGTGGTTCTCCCACCAGCGCAAACGCCGCGGTTTCGGCTCACGCGCCCCGCAGTTATCCCACCGCGCGCGGGTGCTGCGTCAGTCCCGGAACCGTTAAGGGCGAGGACGGCCAGACCGCCCTCGCCCCACGCTGCGATAAATCCAACTACAGCGGGGTAACGCCCAACTGCATGCCGGAAAGCCCGCGGGCGCGGTGACCGAGTTTGCGCGCCAGCTCCTGCAATACCGCGGCCGAGTCGCCCTCGCCCAAAACCGCCGGACGGCCCTGGTCACCGCCTTCGCGCAGCGCCACGTCCAACGGCACCTGTGCCAACACTGGCACTTCGTAACCCAGCTGGGTGGACAGGCGGGATGCCACCATCTGGCCACCGCCCTCGCCAAACAGGTTCAGCTTCGACCCGTCGGGCTGAGGCAGGTAGGACATGTTCTCCACCACCCCAATGACACGCTGGTGGGTTTGCCCGGCGATGGAACCGGCGCGTTCAGCTACTTCCGCGGCCGCCACCTGCGGGGTGGTGACCAGCAGGATCTCCGCGTGCGGAATCAGCTGGGGGATGGAGATCGCCACGTCGCCCGTGCCCGGGGGCAGGTCCAGCAGCAACACGTCCAAATCCCCCCAGAATACGTCCGCCAGGAACTGTTGGATGGCGCGGTGCAACATCGGCCCGCGCCACACCACTGCCTGACCGTCGGGCACGAACATGCCGATTGACATGACCTTCACGTCGTGGGCGACGGGGGGAATGATCATCCCGTCAATCACCGTGGGCTCGTGCTCCACACCCATCATGCGGGGAATGGAGAAGCCGTAAATGTCAGCATCTACCACCCCAACTTTGAGGCCCTGCGCCGCCAATCCGGCCGCCAGGTTCGCTGTCACTGAGGACTTACCGACCCCGCCTTTACCGGAGGTCACCGCGATCACGCGGGTTAGGTTACCGGGCTTGGCGAAGGGGATTTCTCGTTCCGCCACACCGCCGTTTAGCTGCTCACGCAAAGCTTTGCGTTGTTCCTCATTCATCACCGACATGGTGACGTTGACATCGTCCACCCCGTCGATTTGCAGCAGGCGGTTAGTGACATCCTTGGTGATAGTGGCTTTGAGGGGGCAACCGGCGGTGGTGAGCAAAATGGTTACGTTAACGCTGGTGCCGTCGATGGTGATGGTGTCAACCATATTCAGTTCGGTGATGGGGCGGCGGATCTCCGGATCCATCACGTCATCGAGGGCAGAGCGGATTTCAGCTTCGGTGACTTTATTCATAGCTCCCATCCTAGACGCTATGGCGGCGAACAACATTTTCAGGCGTAAGCTACAAGGGCAATATCGAAGCGTATCGAGGTTCAGCAGGAGAGCGTCGGTGAGTCGTTCAACCACCAGCCACAGCGGCACCCAGCCGGTGAAAGCGAAACCCGCACACCGCCCTCGTAGCCGCCGAATCCGCGGCCTAGATGGGGTCCGCGCCCTCGCCGCCAGCGCCGTCCTGGGCTACCACCTATTCCCCTCCGTGGTGAAGGGCGGGTTCCTGGGGGTGGACGTGTTCTTCGTCCTGTCCGGTTTCCTCATCACTGCGCTCCTTATTCGCGAGTATGATCACACCGGTGGCATCGCTCTGGGGCAGTTTTGGCTGCGGCGCGTGCGGCGCCTCCTCCCAGCGGTCGCCCTGATGGCGATGGTCACTTTGCTGGTGGCCGGATTCCTCAGTGAAGATCTGTTGGCTGGCATCGGGCTGCAGTTCGCCGCAGTGGTGACGTTCCTCTACAACTGGGTGGAGATTTGGCGCGGCGCCTCGTATTTTGATCACGCTAATCCGCGGCTGTGGACCAACGTTTGGTCTTTGGCCGTGGAGCAACAGTTTTACCTGATCTGGCCCCTAATCGTGGTCGTGGCAATGCTTTTGCACCGGCACTGGCGCTGGGTGATACCACTGGTATTGGCACTGGCTTCCAGCTCTTGGATGGCTTACCTGATCATCGGGTCTACTGATTTCACCCGCGCCTACCAGGGCAGCGACTCCCACGCGTTCGGACTGATGCTAGGCGCCACGGTGGCGTTCTTATCCCCCTACGCTTTGAGCGCAAAATACCCGCGCATCCGGTGGCTTGATGCCTGCTTCCGTGGTTTCTTCGCCTGGCTGGGACTACTGGCCGTGGGGGTAGGTTTCTTCCTGATTCCCGATAACCAAGCCTGGGTCTTCCCCTGGGGAACCCTGCTGGTGTGCCTCGCCACCTTAGGTGTCATCCAAGGTGTGCTACCCACCGTGGACGGGCGAATGGGCCCGGGCCGGGGCCTGGCGGCAATATTGGACACCGCCCCGCTGCGCTGGGTGGGGGAGCGCTCCTACGGGATCTACCTTTGGCACTGGCCAGTGTGGGTGATTCTCACCCACAAGTTCCCCACGCTGCACCCCGGTTGGGTGGCCCTGGTGGTAGTTTCGGTATCAGTAGTGGCTGCCGCCCTGTCGTTCCGGTACGTGGAAACCCCCATGCGCCGCCACGGCATCGCTAACACCTTCCAATCCTGGCTAGGCCGCCCCTGGGATCGTGCGCAGCGGCAAGACAATACCGCGCTGGCGTGGCTGCGCCTGCTGACCCCCGTGGGGGTGAGCATTCTGATGGTGGGAACCATGGCCGGGATGATTGCCTCGGCCCCCACCCAAACCAGTGCGCAGCGTCTGGTGGAGGCCGGCCGCCAAGCGCTTAACGACTCCAGTGCCTCGCCCGCCACCGCCGCGCCCACCGACCAACCCAAGGCGGGGCAGCCAACTGCCACCCCGTCCTCGGCAATGACTCCCACACCCACCCCCACGCCCGCCTTCGCGGTCCCACCCACGGGGGAGAACGTGACGGTGATTGGGGACTCGGTTACTTTGGCATCGGCCCTCGCGCTGCAAGAAAAACTACCGCAGATCAGTATTGACGCCGAAGTGTCGCGCTCCATCATTGCTGGCACGCAGATCCTGCGCGACCAGATTGCTGCCGGCAGTTGCCGCCCCTACGTGGTACTGGGACTGACCACCAACACCATGCTGGTTCCCGAGCAACTCGAAGAGGTACTGGAACTAGTGGGCCCCGATCGGCGCCTGATTCTGGTCACCGGGTTCGGGCCGGCGCGCGATGACTGGATTTTCGACTCCAACGAAGTGATCCACGAGTTCGTCAAAGCCCACCCTGAGCGCGTCGCCATAGCGGACTGGGCGGGGGCCATTGAGCCCCACACGGAGCACCTGGCTTCCGACTTCGTACACCCCGACCAAGATGGTGGAGCGATCTACGCGCAGGTCATTAAAGCCGCTTTGGAGGAGTTCCAAAAACCGGTGGCTGCGCCCGCGCGCTAGTCGGGGGAAGGGCAGAGTCGATTACACGTAAGGCTCACGCCGGGTGCGCCCGCACGCTAGTCGACCGACGGGTCGCGTCCGTGCTCACTTTCCTCCCGCTCGGCGTCGCGCTTTTGGTCGTGCTCCATAATGTCTTCCAACAGGTCGCGAATCTCAGAGCGCACGAAGTCGCGGGTGGCCACGTCGTTTAGTGCCTGCCGCAAGCCCGCGATCTCACGGGTCAAATACTCCGTGTCAGCCAAGTTACGCTCGGCCCGGCGACGGTCCTGCTC
>JAEWEQ010000042.1 GCA_023389315.1 Actinomycetes bacterium
TTGGTTCAGGTTGCCCAGGATTTCGGGATTCATGTGGGGACGCTGCAATAAGTGGTTGCCCGACGACATATCAATGGCTATGACGTCACCGGCTGTATCGTACACTCCGACCGCGGGGCCCAGTTCAGGTCCAATAAATACCTGCGTGAACTCAAAAACCACGGCCTGGTCGGGTCTATGGGAAGAGTCGGATCTGCCGGTGATAACGCCGCGATGGAACCGTTTTTCTCACTGCTACAACGCAACGTACTCAACACTAAGACATGGGCTAGCCGTGAAGAACTGACCATCGCGGTAATCACCTGGATCGAGCACCCCTACCACCAGCGCCGCCGACAAAAACACCTCGGGCGACTCACCCCGCTCGAATATGAAACAATCAACAAGAAAGCAGTCAGCAAGGCTGCATAGAACTGTCACCTAAACATGCAGCAGACCCGATCACTGCTATCATTATGTCACTCGCAGGCCCCCTAAATTTTCAACCCATATGCCCTCTTCCTCCATCGCCGCAGGGAAAGGAAATAGTGACTATGAGTCTCACCGGTCAGCACTATAAACCACAGGTGGACACCTCCCAGGAAGAGTTCATGTTAGAGCCCGTACCGCGTCCGGCACGGCGCTCTTGGTGGTCAATGTTCGTAATCTGGGTTGGCTTCGGCTATGTACCGACGGGGTTAATTGTCGGCGGCGCCCTCGCGGGTCAAGACGGCGCACCCGGTATGCCATTTTCCTCTGCCATATTCACAGTGATTTTCGGGGAGACGTTGCTCCTGTTGGTAACCCTTCTGCTTGGTTACCCCGCCATGAAGACGGGCCTTAATCTTTCCTTATTTTCTCGCTACTCATATGGAAAGAAGGGCATGATTCTACCAATGGTAATCATGGCGTGCCTCACCCTGGGGTGGTTCGCTTCCATCGTCGGCATGGTGGGAGAGATTTTCGACGTTGCTTTGGGAGATTTAACTGGCATCGTATTGTTCAACGGACTCTCCCTAGAGTACGTACTCGTATGTCTAGTCTGGGGTGCGATTTTTACTTGGTCGGCATGGAAGGGGATCGTAGCGATCGAACGCATTTCCGCTCCTGCCGCACCATTCGTCTTGGTTATCGCTGTGATTGCCGCGATAATGATGGTCTCCGAGGCGGGTGGCTTCGGCAACATTTTGGCTGAATCCCATAACCGGCAGGGAATGACATTCGGCACCGGCCTAACCATGATCATCGGTGCCTGGATCGCTGGGGTGATCATGGGGGTCGATATATTCCGCTTCGCCCGCAACCGTTTCCATGTTTTCGTGGGGGCTGCCGCCTGCTTCATACTCACGAATCCTCTGCTAAACGTAATCGGATATATTGGCGCGATAGCTACCGGAGATTCCAATTTCATTGCCTGGATGGTCACTAAAGGATTTCTCCTGACCCTATTGGGTGTCACACTCTGGGTCTTGGCGCTTTGGACGACCGACATGTCGGAGCTATATTGCAACGCCTTATATCTTGGGCCGGCAGCGAACGCCGTCGGTTTACGTTGGCCGCGCCCCAAAATCGTACTGGTAGTAGGGGGTATCGGCTCGCTACTAGGGGCATTTGGTTTCTACTCATACTTCTTCGCAGACTTCATCACTGTGTTAGGAGCTGCCTTCGTACCTCTAGCAGGCCCGTTGTTGGCTGACTACTACATAGTCCGTAGGCGCGAGTATCGCTTAGCTTCTCCGGATGATCTCCCGGATGTCCGACTGCCGGGTATCATTTCATTCATCGTCGGGGCAGCATTGGGAGTGGTTTTCCAGTATTGGCTCGTCCTACCATTCAACTTTCCGGCAGGAATCGGAGCCCTTCTAGTTACCTTCGTCCTTCATTTGCTCTTGTCAAAGATATGGGCAGACCGTCCCGGCCAGAAAGTCGTAGTGTCGCAGGGTTTCAAGCCTCCGATTGACTAGTTAGCAGATTCCCGAAAGACGATTCTTAAGCTCGAGATCGCAGAAAGGTCATTGCGAGTCACTCGTTGGTGGAGCTGTTGTGGTGGAATGGATCGCGCTTCTACAACCCGTTCGTCTAGTGGGCCGCGCCCTTAGCGGCTGCGTTTTGGCATGGCGAGGGCGGTGAGCACAACGCCCAGCAATGCCACCAGTAGTGGCGCCCAAATGTGGGTGAGCAGGGGCATTGACTGCATGATTTCCGCGACCTTCCAGCAGGCTGAAGCACGGTCGGAGCAGGGAGTTACGAAAAGTACGTTGAAAGCAACGAAAGTAACTACCGCCAGAATTACTAGGAACCATCCGAGGGTCACGAGCGCTTTGTTGGTTCCCTCATTCGCACCTGGCGTATCGGCCCTGGATGTACCTACGTGGGAGCCACGTAGACGGGATGCTCCCATCAGTAAGAAGACCGCAGCAGCGGCGAATAACAGTACTGGCAGTAGCATTGAGCCGTGGAGTATAAGCACCGACCACAGGCCCATCAGCCCGCCGGGGGAGGCAGGCAGGGAAGGCACTGCCACGTCCTTGCCACCTGACATGGAAGCAGTTGCCAGCGTCGAACCGATCGGGACGAGGGCGGTCAGGAGCCCCAAAGCGAAGTAAAACTTTCCGGTGCGCAGTACTGAATCAGCGTCCAGTGTTATCGTTCGAGCCATTTGCTACTCCCCTTCGAATAGTGAAGAATTCTTTGGCTCGATTATCACTTAATGTTGCGCAGCCCACAATAGCTAGAACTATTTGTCTCAAGACCCAGATACCTAGTGGCGTATGTGGATACGCTGTTCCATCAGTTCCACTGTGTATGGTTGCTGCGGATTTCCAAATACCGAGGACGTGTCGCCACGCTCAACAATCTTGCCCCGATACATCACCGCCACTTCGTCACTCATGTGCTCAACTACGGCGAGGTCGTGGGAAATGAATAAATACGCCGCCTGGGTGCGGGCTTGGATCTCGTCTAGCAGGTCCAACACGCGCGCTTGGATGGAGACGTCTAGGGCGGAGACGGGCTCGTCGAAAACCAACACCCCGGGGTGGCGCGCCAGGGCGCGGGCAATCGCTAACCGCTGGCGCTGCCCGCCAGAAAGCTCGCTGGGCAGGCGGGTCGCCACGTCCTCGTCCAAACCGACATCGCCCAGTAGCGAAAGGATGGTCTGGGATTGACGCTGCCAGTTTTTCGAACGCCCTGCGGTGGCGGCGAGGGCGAGGATCTGGCCGCACTGGTAACGCGGATCGAAGGAGGCCAGCGGGTTTTGGTAGATCGCCCCCAGATGAGCGCGCAGTTGGCGGGCTTGAGTAAAGGGCAGCGGAGAGAATCGCTCCCCCGCTAGGCGCACTTCCCCCGCGTCCGGAGTTTCCAGGCCGAGGGCGAGGCGCGCGGTGGTGGTTTTCCCGCAGCCCGATTCGCCCACTAATCCGAGGGTCCGCCCGGGCCAAAGCTGCAGGTCCACGCCGTCCACCGCCCGCACCTGCGGGTAGTGTTTCACCAAGCCGCGCAACGCCAGTGCCGGGACTGTCCGGTCGGGGGGCGGGGCCGTATTTGGGGCGGCGCGCCCCAGTAGGGCCTGCCCGCGCGGAACCCTGTCAGGAATAGAGGCCAGCAGCATGCGCGTGTATTCGCTTTGCGGATGCCCCAACACCTCGGCAGTGGGTCCACTTTCCACCACTTTTCCGCCGCGCATCACCAAAATGTGGTCGGCCACTTTCGCCACCTGCGCCAGGTCGTGGCTAATCAACAGCACCGCCACTGACCTAGCTTTAGCGGCTGCCAACTGATCGAGCACCAGGTTAGTGAGGCGAGCATCCAACGCGGTGGTGGCCTCATCCGCGATCAGCAGAAGCGGATCGGCCAGGAGCGCTGCCGCCACCAGGGCGCGCTGGCGCATGCCGCCGGAGAGTTCATGCGGGCGCTGGGCAGCGACTCGTTCACCCTCAGCCAACCCCACTTGCGCCAATACTTCGGCGACGCTGCCTGGCTGCGAGCGCCCGGCCCGCCGCGCGCTGGCGGCTGCATCCTCCAGTTCCGCTCCCACTTTGCGCAGCGGATCTAAACCTGCCAAAGCGTCTTGAGTGATCATCGCGACGCCGCTGCGACGCACCGCCAGCCACTGTTTTTCGGACCGCTCCACCCGTCCTCGCGAAATACAATCATGACCCAGCACGCGCAACGTTTGCGCCTGCACCTGCCCGCCACTGAGCCCCAGCAGCGAACGCGCGGTCACGCTTTTGCCAGAACCGGACTCCCCCACCAGGGCGACACACTGCCCCGGGTACACGTCGAAGTCGATACCGTCCACGGCCGGATGGTCGAGGGCGGGGAAGCTGACCCGCAATCCGCGCACCGTCACGGCGGGGTCCTTACCTGTGTGCGGCGGGGTCGGCGCGAGGGCGGGCGGGAGGGCTCCCCCACCCGGCAGCTCGGACGTCGAAACCGTAGCGTCAGGCTCCGCCGGTGGCGCCGACATCGAAACGGTGGCGTCAGGCCGCGCGCCGTTATCGGACGCGGACGGCCGCGTAGGTTCACTGGTCATAGCGCGTGCACCTCCCCCGACAATCGGCGCCCCACCAAGGTCGCCACCATCGCGGTGACCACCACCGCTAAACCGGGAAACACGGTGAGCCACCAGGCGGTGGAGATGTAGATACGCCCCGCCGCCAACATGGCCCCCCATTCGGGGGCAGGCGGGGGCGTACCGAGCCCCAGGAAACTCAACGCGGACGCCCAAATCACCGCTTGCCCCACCCCTAAAGTCACAAGCGCCAACAGTGGGCGCAGGGCATTGGGCAGCAGGTGGCGGGTGACGATACGCCAGCGTGGCAAACCATCTACCACCGCCGCGTCTATCATCTCCGAACGTCTCAGTGACATCACTTGGCTGCGCACGATCCGCGCATAACCGGGTGCCACCGATAGGCCCACCGCCAAGATAGCCGGCCCCTTACCCACTCCCGCGATGGTTATGACCAGTAGGGCCAACAGTAAGAGGGGCACCGCGTAGAGGGCTTCCAGGAGGCGCACGATGGCCGCATCCACCACGCGTGGGGACAGGGCGCTGATGGTGCCCAGGATAATCGCCGGGATCATGCCCACGGCGGTGGCCGCCACCCCGATAGTGAGGGAGTCGCGCGCCCCGTAGACAATGCGCGCCCACACATCACGCCCAGACTCATCCGCCCCCAGCAGGTGTGCCCGCCCGGGCGCGTCGAAAGCATCAGTTAAGTTCAAGGCCAGCGGGTCGTAGCTGGTGAGCCAGTGCGGGAACAGCGCCATCGCCGCGATCCCCGCCACTACCAGTATTAGCGCCGCGTCACCGATTACCCGTTTAGGCTGGCTCATCGGGCCTCCCCAGTGCGCGGGTCAAGGCGCATTTGCACGGCATCAACCAGGGCCATCACCACCACGTAGATCACCGCTGACACCAGGGTCACGCCGGTAACCAGGGGAATATCGCGCGCCAACACCGCCCCCACTAGGGCGCGCCCCAGGCCGGGCCGGGCAAAAATCTGCTCCACCACCACCGCGCCAGACAGGGCTGCCGACAGGGCCCAGCCCGACAGGCTAAGTGCCGGCACCGCAGCGTGCCGCAGCCCGTGCACCAAGAAGATCCGCAGCCGCGTCTCACCGCGGGCTTGCGCCACCAGCGCGAAGGGGGCGCGCATCGCCCCGGCGATGGAATCTCGCATCAGGTGGGACAAGAATCCCGCGGTGGGTAGCGCCAGCGTCAAGGCCGGCAGCACCAACGATCTGACCGTCCCATCAGAAGTCGCGGGCAACCACCCCAAGCCGGCGGCAAACACGATCACCAGCACCGAGCCGAGCCAAAAGTGCGGCAGTGCGGCCGCCACGATCTCCACCACGCCGGTCACCACTTTCCCCACACGCCCGGTCCCGGCAGCCGCGGCCGCCAACCCCAGGGCCAATACCCAGGCCAAAAGCAGGGACACGAACGCCAAGATCAAAGTCGGGGGGAACACCTCCCAAATGACTTCCCCCACCGGGCGACGCAAGGAGTAGGACTTACCCAGGTCACCGGTAGCAATGCGCCCCAGGTAGGCGAAGTACTGCTGATACCACGGCAGGTCCAGGCCAAACTCGGCGCGCGCTGCCGCCAGCGCCTCCGCGCTGGCTTGCGATCCGGGCCCACCCATAATGGCTTCCGCCGGGTCCCCCGGTATCAGGCGCATACCGGTGAACACGGCGGTGGCCACTAGCCACACCACAATGAGGGCGGCCCCCACTCGGTTGAGTAGAGCCCGACCCCAGGTGGCTAGTGGCCGACCGGTCACTTATCGATCCATACCCGCTGGTACAGGGGCGTCGCCACCGCGGTGGTGGCGTTCATGCCGTGCACGCGAGTTTGGTACAGGAAGTGGTTTTGCTGGTCGTAAAGCGGCAGCACGTAGTAGCCGCTGAGGATCTTGTCTTGGGCTTCCTCATACAGTTTGGTGCGCTCCGCGTCATCCTTCGCGGCGCGGGCCTTGACGAACAGCTCGTCAATGGCCGGGTCCACTACGTGCGCGTTATTAGCGAAGTAGCCACTGGGCGCCGGCTTGGTGGAGGAAGAGTGGAAGAGTACTTCGAGGACGGATGGGCCTACTTTCGTGTAGGGCGCGGACACCAGGTTGTACTCGTGGTTGGCTAGCGCCGCGTACCAAGATGACAGGTCCATGGCTTTGATCTGCACGTCGAAGCCCACTTCTTTGGCTTGGGCTTGGAACTGTTCGAACAGGGATTGTTCGGCCGGCACCGACTGGTTGGTGGAGACGGGGAACAGCAGGGTCAGGCGTTTGCCGTCCTTCATGCGGGTGCCGTCACTGTCGCGGTCTTTCCAACCGGCCTCATCCAGTAGCTGGTTGGCGCGCGCCGGATCCGGGGTGAACAGGTCCGGCTTCGACACCCCGGTGGCTTCCTTCGACGACAGGAGCGAGTGGGAACGCTTAGCGGTGTCAAAGAACAGGGCTTTGAGGCCCCCGTCTACGTTCACCGCACGGATGAAGGCTTCACGCACTTTCACATCATCGAAGGGTGCTTGCCCGGAGTTCAGCTCCAACCGGTTGGAGGCCCCGGGGCGGGGCGCATCCAAGTGCCCCAGGGACCCGCTCTTCTCAGCTTCCGCGATGGCGTCGGGCTGGGCGTTGTCGATCACGTCCACTTCCCCGGATTTGAGGGCGGCAATACGGGTGGCGGCTTCGGGGATGAAACGCCAAGTGATGCCATCGAGGTAGGCCGGCCCTTCGCCCTCGTCGGCTTGCGGCTGGTAGCCGTCAAACCGCGTGAAGGAAACCGACTCTTGTTGTTTCCACTGCCCCACTTGGAAGGGGCCGGTACCGACCGGGCTTTGACAGTTCTCGTCTTTGGAACGCGCCAGCGCGGTGGGCGATTCAATCGCAGTCCAGATCATGGACAGGGATTCTTCCAAAGAGTTATCCGGTTCCGACAGTTGCAGCACCAGGGTGTCGGCGGCCGGGGTTTCCATGGCTTTGACGCGCTTGACCGCCAGGTATCCGGTGGAGGAAGCGGTGTCGGGGTTTTGCAGGTGCTCGATGTTGGTTTTCACCGCCGCCGCGTCCAGGTCGGTGCCGTCGTGGAACTTCACGCCGGAGCGGATTTTCAAGGTGTGGGTCAGACCGTCCTCGGAAATTTGGAAACTCTCCGCCAACCCGGGGACGATCTGCCCGTCCTCGGCGCGATTAAAGAGGGTCTGCAGATAAAGGGAAGAGATCAGGCCTTGCGGGTAGTTTCCGCCCACGTGCGGGTCCAAGCATTTGGGTTCGGCGTCGCCCGAGGCGTAAACCAGGGTGCCGCCGCTAACCGGGGTGCCTTCCGCGGTGGGCGTGTGGGTCGCGGGCAAGTTGGATGCGCCGAAGCTGCATCCTCCCATCGTCAAAGTGGTGGCGAGGGCGAGGGCGGTGAGCGCGCTGTAGCGTCCCAATCCGCGTCGCGATGCAAGGGCGTATCCCATATTCAGTTACCTTCCGTTCCGAATGGGTTTGGTGTTGTTATTTTTCGCGGCGTTGTGACGCCACTTCATGCAGCGCGATCGCGGTGGCGACAGCCGCATTAAGGCTTTCCACTTGGCTGGCAATGGGGATGGAGATGATCTGGTCGCAGGCGGCGCGCACCAGGCGCGACAAGCCCTGCCCTTCGGCCCCGGTGACGAGCACCAGCGGGGAGGTGGCCAGCGTCAGTTCCCGCACGTTCACGTCCCCACCGCCGTCTAGGCCGAGGACGAAGCAGCCGGCTTCTTTGAGGGCGTTAAGGGCGGTGACCAGGTTCGATTCGCGGGCGATCGGCAGGCGCGCCACCGCCCCGGCGGAGACTTTCCACACGGTGGAGTTCACTTGTGCGCTGCGGCGGGTGGTGATCAGCGCCCCGGTGGCGCCGAATGCTCCGGCGGCGCGTACCACGGCCCCCAGGTTGTGGGGGTCGGTGACCTGGTCAAGGGCCACGATGAGGGGCGCGGTGTCTTGTTTTTCGGCGCGCTCCAGCAGGTCTGCGGCGCTGTAGTATTCGTAGCCTGCGACTTCCACGCCGATCCCCTGGTGGGTGGTTTCCCCGGAGGCGTTTTCCAGGTCGCGTTTGGTGACTTCAAAAACGGGGGCGCCCAGAGCGGTGGCGGTGCGTAGCACCGCGGCGATGCGGTCGTCGGAAGGGTTGGCTGCTAGGAACACGCGGGTGATGTTGATACCGGCGGTGACGGCCTCGTAAACACTGTTGCGCCCGACGATCAGCTCATGGTCGGGCTGGATTTTAATGGAAGTGCGGGTGCGTTGGGCCTGGCGTTGGGCTTCTTTGGCGGCCTCAATTTCGCGGTGGACTTTACGCTGGTAGGCCGCGTGGTAGGTGCGGTCTTCGGCTTTCGGGGTGGGGCCTTTACCGCGCAGGGCGCGTTTGCCTTGCCCGCCACTGCCCTTGGTGGGGCCTTTCTTACCTTTGGGTCGCCGACTCTGGTAGGACTGTCCCACGATGTGCCTCCCTTTAAAGCGCTGCAGTCGCTGGCCCTATT
>JAEWEQ010000047.1 GCA_023389315.1 Actinomycetes bacterium
GGCAGTGTCCGTAGTGGGCGCTAGAGTTGGGACGTAGCTGAATGCAGGAGGAAGGGGCAGGTCGACGTGGGGTACGGATCTTGGGGTGGGCTAGTGCCGGAGGGTGACGCGATGCTGGCGGACACCTTCGTCGCAGTCGACTTCGAAACCGCCAACCGGCTGGGCGGTGTCTCAGCCTGCCAGATCGCCCTCGTGAAAGTAAGCGGCGGGAAGATCACGGACCGCTACGTCACCTACCTGCGCCCGCCCTACGGCTACCACCATTTCGAATTCACCTACCTGCATGGGATCAGCGCACTCGACGTGGTGGGGGCACCGACTTGGGCGCAAACCGCGCAACAGGTCGCCGATTTCGTGGACGGCGCGCCCGTCTACGCGCACAACGCCAGTTTCGACCGGGGAGTGTGGCGCAAACTCGACGAACACTTCGGAACTCACACGCTGCCCGAATCCTTCTACTGCTCCTACCGCACCGCCCGGCAGCTGCGGCCCGGCCTGGTGAACTACAAACTCCCCACCGTAACCGCAGCGTTCGCCCCCGACTACCAGCTGCAACACCACCGCGCCGACTCCGACGCCGAAGCCTGCGCACTCATCGTGTGCGGGCTGCAAGAGATGGTGCGGGAGCAAAGCGATTGGTACTCGTAGGGGCTTGAGCTGGGAGCGGTCGGAGCATAGGGGACCGTCGCGGCGTCGGTTGGGAGCCGGGCGCCGGTGGTGGGAGCCTGGCAAGCGCAGACGTGCTGCTCGGGCGTTGGGAGCCGGGCGGGCGAATGAATCGGGTGACGGCGCGCCGGTACGGTAACTAACCGCGCTTGTCCTTGCGCACCGTGACGACAATGATTGCGAGGGCGACAGCGAAGCACGCGGCACCGAGCCACGTGAAGAAACTACCGCGAGTGAAAACGTCCACCACTTCGAAGGCCACGCTGGCGACGATCAAACCAATGACTAGCCAAGTCGAAGCACCGACCTCGGTTTTCTTACTTGACATCACGCCTTCTGCCAAGAAACTACCAGGCAAATTCTACTGCCCAGTCTTGCCGGAGGGGGAGCTTAAGTGTTCCAAGATTGGAAAATGGTCGGTAGTATTCCCCTCATGGAAAAAGCGGCAGACCTCGGAAAACTCGTAGCAGCCAGCAACGAACGGCGCACCCACGTGGACCCGATCTACGCGCCCGTGCCCGCGCCGGAAGAACGCGAAGGCGACAGCTACGTCCAAGTCTACCCGGGTGTGGCAGCGACAGTTTCCACCTATATATATGCGTCTGACTCCATCCCCGCGTACTGGGGTGCGCGCATACAACACCTCATCGGCATCTTCCCCAGCCCCGGCGCAACCGCCGAGCAAATACGCTACACCCTCGACGCAGCGACCCTGGTTGCTAAAACCCACGACCACCGCACCTGCCTGCAGTTGGCTGCTAACGGCGAGGACGTGCCCGGCCACAACGACCGCTCCATCATTACCAGGACCGCGTTCCTCGACCTCGACCTCACTCGCGCCCTGTTCCAGTCCGGATTCCAAATCATGTCCATGGCAGCTTGCCAGTCTCTGGACAAACTACGCGAGGTGGCGGGGGCGAAAACAGCCGCCCCGTCCTCGCGAATATCGGGAAAAATCACCATCCGCGGGCCGCGCGAAGACGACAAAGAAACCATCGCGGCGGCGCTCACCGCGCTAAACGAATTCGACCGCGACTTCATGATCCCGCACCCCAAACGCGCCAGCGAAGACGACACCTCGCGCGGCTACGCGCGAACCGCCATCGCTGCCGGAGCGGGGTGGACCGCCCTCGCCGACCATGGGGACGAGGACGGGCACGCGCTGTTGGCGATGTACCCGCCGCAGGACTCGACCTGGGCGGCGGACGGGCTGCGCCTGGGAACAACGAGCTACCTGGGGTTGGCGTATACGCCGCCGACGTGGCGCGGGCAAGGGGCCATGAACCACATGATCGCCGGGGCGTTGGAGCACGCGAGCGGCAACGGGGTTGAGCATGTGGTGGTGGAATACGCGCACCACAACCCGCTCTCCAGCAGGTACTGGGTGGCGTGGGGATTTAGGCCGGTGGTGGCGACCTGGATGAAACGCGTCGCTGGGTAGGGGCGGTGCTGCTCGCTTAAGCACCGCGGCGGATCGGGCAGGTCGGCCCATCCGGGATCGGGTCCGATGCCAACCGGCCGTACGTGAACACGTCAACGCGCTGCCCGCCCACCAAGAACTTCTCCCGCTCCACCCCCTCACGGATGAAACCAGCGGCGCGGGCCACCGCGCCCGAGGCCGGATTATTCGCGCGATGACCCAGCTCCAAACGGTACAAACCCCCGTCCGTCAGGGCCCAGTTCGCCAACGACCGCGCTGCCGTGGAAGCCAGGCCCCGCCGACGGAAATCACGGCAAACCCAATACCAAAACCAACCCAGCGAATGCTCCGCGTCCACGTCAATGACGACCACGCCGGCGAAACGGCCGCCGGAGTCCAGGGCGAAAGCGTAATCGTTGCGCGCCAAGCGGGCCGCATACGCCTGGGCCTGCGCGAGGTCGGTGACCGTGCCCTGGCGGCTCATCAACGGGTCGTCGAAAGCCTCCAAAATGGCGGGCGTGTCGGCCTCGGTAACGGGGCGCAGCAGCAAATCTGCGGTAGCCGGTGTGGTCATGCGCGCACCGCTTCCACCGCTCGGGGAAGGGTGCGGCAGACGACTTGCGCGCTGAGTGCGGCAGCGTCGGCGGCGTCAATGTGGAAGTCCTCGCCCGCTCGCGGGCCGCACAGGTCGGACACTCCGCGCACCGAAATGAAGGGGATTTGCAGCTGCGAACACACCTGCGCGGCGGCGGTCGATTCCATATCCGCGCCCAGGGCGAGGGGGAAGATTGCGCGGGTGGACTCCACCGTGGTGGCGGTGACGAAAGCATCAGAGGAAGCCACTTGGCCCACGCGGGTTGCGGGCGTGGTGAAACCCGGTTCGGTGAAAGCTGCGACCAGGCGCGCGTCCGCCGGGAAGGTTGCCGGCAATCCGGGGACCTGGCCGGGCGCGGAACCAAAGGCAGTGGTGTCGGCGCGCGAGTACATGAACTCGCTGCCCACGATCACCTCACGCACCGCCACGTCAGCGCCCAAACCACCGCAAGTACCAGCGCAAATGTAAGCTGCCAGCGCATTGTCGAACAGCATGTGGGTGCGAGCGGCCGCGGC
>JAEWEQ010000027.1 GCA_023389315.1 Actinomycetes bacterium
GCGGAAACTACTTGCGCTTCGTAAGGAATCTGGAACTCATCGAGTACCTGCGCCGCTTCGCGCATGATTCGCCAATCGGAGTCCGATCCCATGATAATTCCTACGCTGGCCATCTGTTTTCCCTTTCCGTTTTTACTGCTCGGTCCTCTCGGCTCTCCGCGCCGTAGCTTTCCCTAGTTGCGACCGTTTTCACCCGTGTCCTCTGCCTTGTCATCATACGGTTGGTCTTTGGTATCTTCGCCAGAGTATGGCACGGTTGCCGCCTTATAAAGTAAGTCACAAGCACGGCGCGCTAATTGCTGCGCCTGCGAAATCTCAGCCGCCCCCACGGTGACATGTCCGAGTTTGCGCCCGGGACGAACTTCTTTGCCATACAGGTGGATTCGCGCCTGAGGTACTTCCCTCAGCGCCGCTGCCCTACCTACGGTGGGGTCATTACCTTGGCAGCCGAGCAGGTTTCGCATCACCCAAGCCCCGGGTAGCGCGTCGGTGGGCCCCAGCGGCAGGTCCAGCACCGCCCGCAAGTGTTGTTCGAACTGGGAAGTTTGCGCCCCTTCAATGGTCCAGTGCCCACTATTGTGGGGCCGCATCGCCAGTTCATTCACGAGGACGGTGTCCCCCACTTGGAACATTTCCACCGCGAGCACGCCGGTGACGTCTAGTTCACGAGCAATGGTCGTTCCAACTTCTTGTGCCTGCTTAGCCAAGGCATCATCGAGGCCGGGGGCGGGAGCGTTTACCTGCGCGCAGATGCCATCTTCTTGCTGGGTCTCCACCACCGGCCAGTGGGCCACTTCCCCACTGGGTGAGCGAGCCAAAAGCACCGCCAACTCGCGGTCAAACTCTACTTTTTCCTCCAGTAACACGGGTGCATTTTCTAACCAGTCAGTGGCTTCTTCGGCGCGGTGGATAACGACCACGCCTTTACCGTCGTACCCGCCGGTGGGGGTTTTCATGATGATGGGCCATCCGCCCTCGTCACCGAATTGCTGCACTTGCGCTACGGTGTGCGCCATTTGCCAGCGCGGTAGTGGAACCCCGAGGCTGCTCAGGGCCGCCCGCATGGCGCCTTTGTCTTGAGCGTATTTCAAGGCTTGCGCACTGGGGTGGATAGCGACTTTGGGGTCGAGTTGCGCCAAAATGTCGGCTGGAATGTGCTCATGTTCGAAGGTAACCACTTGCGCTCCGGCGGTAACTTCCCGCATGGCTGCCAGGTCTTTCGGGGTGCCGATATGGCTGCGGGTGGATACTTGAGCCGCGGAACTAGTTGGGGCTTCCACCAGGATGCGCATATTTATGTCGAGTTCCACTGCCGGTGGAACCATCATGCGGGCCAGTTGGCCTCCGCCGATGACGGCTAGCGTTTCGGTCACTGCGATTTACCTCTTCTCTTTTGGTTACAGATGACACTTTCCGCGCTTGTCTTTTCCTCAGAAGCGCCGGCGTCGCCGCCCAACGGATACTACGGCGCCCTTGGGCATAACGACGTCGGGTGCCAGGCTCTTTGGCAAAGCCGCCAAGGAGATGGTGAACTCCGCGGGCCGCGGGTTAGTCAGCTCCAGTCGTCCCCCCACTGTGGCCATCAGGTCACGCGCCAGGGGCAGGCCTATGCCGGAGGAACCATGGCCCGATACCCCCTGCTCGAAGACCAGGTCCTCCAGTTCGCTGGGCACCCCCTCGCCCTCGTCGTTAACGACAATGAACACGCCGCGGCTCGAAGTGCCCGCGCGCGCCACCACCCGGGTAGTGCCGTCCCCGTAGCGTAGGGAGTTTTCAATCAAGGTGGCCAATACCTGGGCCAGTACTGAGCGGTCGGCGAGGACGGGTTGGGCGGCCTCGTCAGTGAAGATGAGTTCGCGCCCAGCTTTGGTGAAAGCTTCTTCCCATTCCTCGCGTTGTTGGTTGAATATTTCGAGGACGTCTACGGCCTCGGTATTCGCACCGGTTTGTTTGGTGGCATTCAGTAGGTCGTCGATGACGCCGGTGAGGCGCTCAACTTGTTCTAAACACACGCGGGCTTCGTTGCGGACCTCATCATCGTCGGTGAGCAGTTCGATTTCCTCTAGCCGCATCGACAGGGCGGTTAGCGGGGTGCGCAGCTGGTGGGAGGCGTTGGCCGCGAACTGGCGTTCCGCGGCCAGGCGGGCTGCCATGCGTTCACCGGTGCGCACCAGTTCGTCTTGTACCAGGTCGATTTCTTCAATGCCGGAGTGTTTCACGGAGGCTCGCACTTGCCCTGAACCAATCTGCTCTGCCTGGGCAGCCAGATAGATCAGTGGGGCGGAGATTTGGCGTGATCCGCGCAGCGCCAGCCACCAGCCCACTACCAGGGATGCCACCATCCCTCCGACTAGCACGATCGCTACCGTCAGTACCTTCATGGCGGCAGTGCGTGCTGGTATTTCCCAGCGCACTACCACCCGCGAGGACGTCACCACCGTGGCCGCCAGGCTGGGTTCGTTGATGGACTCCCCCACTACCACCGAGGGGGCGTCGGGTAGAGATACCGTGACGTGGGTGTGGGTGCCGCTGTCCTTGGGGTCAACCCAGCGTTGCACTAAGGATGCATCAACAGTTTCACCGTCGTGCAGACGCCGCTCCACTGTGTTTGCCAGGCTCTGGGCGTGGTAGCGGATGCGGTTTTCTTCGGCTTGCCACACTAAGATCCCCCCGAGTACTACCGAGGGGATCCCTAGTAAAAGGACCGCCACGGTCACTGCCGTGGCGATCATTTTGATTACGCGCGAGCGCAAGGTATCAGTTCCGTTCCTTCTCGAATCTGAAACCCATGCCACGCACGGTAGTGATGTAGTGCGGATCGGCTGCGTCATCGCCTAGCTTGCGACGCAGCCAAGACACGTGCATGTCGAGAGTCTTGGTGGAACCGGTGGGGTCGGAGCCCCACACTTCGCGCATCAGCAGGTCACGTTCGACCACTGAACCAGCTTCACGCACCAGCACGCGCAAGAGTTCGAACTCTTTAGCGGTGAGTTGCAGTTCCCGGTCGGCTACGAAAGCTCGGTGCGCTCCCACATCCACGCGGATATCTTGAGCGGTGAGCTCACCTTCGGCTTCGTGCCCGGAGGTGCGCCGCAGCAGGGCACGCACGCGGGCGAGTAGTTCGGCCAGGCGGAATGGTTTGGTCACGTAGTCATCGGCACCGGCGTCCAACCCTACGACCATGTCTACTTCGTCGGCGCGGGCGGTGAGGATCAAGATGGGAGTGGTGTATCCGCTTTTCCTCACTTGTCGGGCCACGTCCAAGCCGTCCATATCGGGTAGGCCCAGGTCGAGCACTACCAGGTCAGCAGCGTCAATCTCGTTCAGGGCGCCGCGGCCGGTGGAGTGGGCGCGCACGTCGTATCCTTCACGTCCGAGGGCGCGTGTTAATGGTTCTGCGATGGCGGGGTCGTCTTCGACCAGAAGTACTGTAGTCACGCTCCCATAATATGCGACAGGGCGTTTTTGTACATTTCTTTGCTTAGTAAAATTTATCACGACATCGAGACAGTGGGTTTAGTGGCGCGCTCCCCCACGGTCATGCTATAAGCCAGCTTCGCCCGCATTTCCAACCCGGCTAGTCATCCTCGTACTCCACTTCAAAGGGCCGAACCCGTCCAACTCCGCGAAGTTCCGCTTCCGTCGAGGGCGTTACGCTATAGGCGCGACCGGCCTGATGCTTGGCGATACGCTCGGCGGTGTCGGTGTCGGTGAGGATCTTTCCGGGCAGCGCCACGTCCACTAAGCGAGACGCCAAGTTCACAGAGGGTCCATAGACGTCACCGGATCGGGAGAACACTTCCCCCTGCACCACCGAAGCGCGCACCGGAAGCATCCCGGGCATGGAGTTAAGGCGGCGCATGAGGTTAGTGACGACCCGCAGGCCGGTGGGTAGGTCATCGGCAATGTAGAACACGGCGTCGCCCAGCATCTTCACCACGCGACCACCGCAGGAGGTTACGGTAACGCGGGAGACGTCCTCGAACTCGTTAATCAAACTGACCAAGTCTTTTTGCGACGATTGCGCGGAGGTGGAGGTGTAGGAGACCATATCCACGAAACCGAAGGTGCGAAGCAGGGGGAACTTGCGATTTTCTACCTCTATCCCCAGGTGTGAGTTTTCCGAGTCCAGGCGCGTAATCATGGATTCGAGCTGGCGGTGCCAGCAGTGTACTAGTTCTTTTTCCAACATGGGAATGAACTCGCGCAGTCGGTCGAGGGTGAGCAGGCGCGCGGAAATATCGTCGAGTTGGAAGCGGCGGGCAACGTCATCTACGAATGCTTCAATCTGCCACAGCACCAGGCGGTCAGCGATGTGGGATTGGGCGCGAATGAGAGACATCGCGGTTTTCATGTCGCATGCGCCAGTGGCCACCACGTCGGACCAGCGCTGGTAGGAACGCAGGTCAGCGGCGGTGAAGATCTTCTCATCTTCTGACGTCATGGAAAACCCCATGGAGACCCAGTAGTTTTCTACTCGGCTGACGGGGGTTTCGGTACGTTCAGCTACCTCGGCGGCGGAGAGGGTGGGTTCGCCGCCCACCAACTGCTGCCGGTAGAAATCGACCGTGGAGGAAGCTTCAGAAGGATCAGACTTGTGCATCACTTCACTACTCTATGTGCTAACTCGGGTGCGGGGAGGGTGTTTCACGCTCTGCCGCGAAGTTTCGCGCCCTATCCGTTCCGTTTACGGCCGGGGCGTGGTAGAGTTGATGAGCTACACAGCCGTCTTTAGGTGGCGGTGTGGCAATAGTGAAAACTACATAGGGGATGATCGGTTTCGACAGCGATCTTTGATCGATGGGAAGCGGGCCGAGGATGTGTACTGACCTCGTTAACCATGTATGCAAACTAATAGGTGCCGAACAGAATCGCACCGACTTCGTTCTCGCCGCCTAAGCGAGCGAGCAAGTCCGTCAGCCTAGGTGCAGCTCTGAGCCTGGGTCCTGGCGTCGTTTTCAGGGCCACTGGGTTGCCGTCGCGTTAGCCGGCTGGTGACCGACACTTAGCTAACTGAGCCGTCCGGTAGCGGGTCTACACGCAGCCGGCGGCCGAGAAATACTTTCGTAGACTGCGCCCGGAGAAGACATTGGGAAAGCTCGTTGGACGGGGGTTCAATTCCCCCCATCTCCACCACCACCCCGGCATTTTGGAATGCCGGGGTTTTTCATGTCTATTGCTGGTATTGGTAACAACTGTTTTGCTAGTATCAACGGCGGTAGTCAGGAAAAGTGCGGTGCTGTCTGGGCAGCAAGCCATAATCCCGGTATTCGCGGGGCTTGTTTTGGTGTTTAGTGGCGGGAAATAAGTTCCACGTTCACGCTTAGGTACCGCCGTAGTTCGTCTCTACTGGCCTGCCCCGCTGCTACCTTTATGTACATTGCGGCCACCTCATCTGGATCAAGACTGTCTTTGAGCCGTAGGTTGTAATATGCCAGGTACTCAACTGTCATCATGAAAGCAGTACGTTTATTACCGTCAATGAAGCAGTGGTTTTTGATCAGCGCGAATGCTAACGCGGCTGCTTGAGCTACTGGGCTTTTATGTAGCCGATTCCCCTCGTATTGGGTGAACGGTGCATTAGTGGCACTTTCAAGGCCATTGAGGTTAATCACGTTATAGCCGCAGCCGAGGATCGTCTCGGCTGCGGCTATAGTTCGCTGTTTAAGGTGTTCTGGGGTCAACGCCCGAGGATCTCCAAAGTCTTGGCCCAGCGCTGACGTTCGGCGGCCAGAAACTCCTCAGACGGTGTTTCCCACTCAACCGTTAAGTCTGGCTGTTGCACTGACTGTTGGCACTCATCGCTTAAGAAGTATTCCAGCATGTCTTGGACATTGACCAGCGCGTTGCTTCGTTCCTGTGCTGGTATGCCCGCTCGTGCCTTAATCCACGGTGGTTCTTGGTGAGTGAGGTTGGCGAGCTGTTTTCCCGTGTTGTAGCGGAAACTGTCTACAACCGCATCTATGATCGCTTTGGTGTCTTCAGAAAGAATAGACACATCAGCGTTGTTTGCTTGAAAGAAGCCCCCTCGAGCATCGTTACGCACTTGTGGGTAAACAGGGCCGTTCGTCCAAGCCTCGGGAGCTTCTGGGAATGGGCTTTTGCCGGTCCAGGCTAGCGAGTAGCCCTGCACGTAGTACAGGATTTTCTGCAACTTCATCACTCCCATGTTGGTACGCTGCGCGAGGATATGCTTCACGGTCGCAGCCAGTTCGGGTGAAACACTCGCACCGAATGCGCGATCTATTTGTTCGTTCATGGCCTGTATGCTCATTCCGCCTCCTCCCTTTTGCCTTGATTTTATCGACCCTTTTCTGTCCAGTGTTGTGAATTGCGCTATAAATACAAGCCGAGGACAGGTATCGCGTCCACCGTCACCCCACCATAGCCCGGGGGTGCCCAGTTAGCATCCAGAAACGATGGAAAAGCGACAGAAGCGTACTGCACGCCGTAGCTGCAGCGGTGGCAAGGCTACTGCTCCGTAATCTCAAACGCCGGTAAGGCGGCTACGATGCGCTGGGTTTCCATAGACACCGTAACTAGGCGCTTGATCAGGTCGACGATGTAGTCCGGTTGGTTCAGTTCCCGGCAGTAGTCGTTCGGGTCATTCTTGATCTGCGACTTCTTATCCACGCTCACCTTGTAGCGGTCAATTACCCAGTCCAAGGGCGAGCGCCCATTCACCTGATAGTCCTGTGCGGCCTCAGGAATTCCATGCAAAGTCAAGTACTCGTTGTACTTCAAGGACGTGCGGTCAGCGCGTTTCGCCCAGGTGGGTTTGGTAACCCGATAACGCTGCCACAGGTCCGCAGGCGCATCCAGCTTCCAATCCTCACTAAGCGCGTAAGGCTGGACGCGTTCATAGTTCACGTGTAGATCCGCTAGCTCACGCCCAGCTTTCGCATACTCCCCAAAGTTCGCACACTTAGGGATGCGCGGCAGCATCTTCTTCAGGTCCGCCTCATAGCGGCTGCGATACTCGCCCTGGTGCAACAAGGCGTAAACGTAGAAGAAGATATCCTCCTTCGTGATGGCAGCGTCACCGTAGTGCTGGCGGTAAGCCGTGAGCGTGGCGTCAGTAATGTTGTCCTTGCGGATATAACCATTCAAGCGGTGCGGCACTTGGTCGCTTATCGGGCGGGAGAAATCAAACGGCGCTGACGCATCGAGGTTACCCGCGTCCGTTTCCGCAGCATCGCCAAACAAATCCAGTTCGTCTGAAGCTGATGAGTCGATCTTTTCCCAGGTAAACAGCGAGCACCACTGCGCCTTAGAGACTAATTCCAAATCAGGAAGGGAGTCTACGCACCCGACAGAAAACACTCGTCGGCGCTCGCCTGACGGTCCAATTGCAAGATTCCGGTGTGCCGGGGTGGGGAATATCTGCGGCAACTGATTCACATACTCATTGATGTGGCGCGACATATAAACGTTTTGGATAACGAATGGGCGATAAAAACCGGTGCGCATAGCACCAGAATCAAATTGTAGTAGTCCTCCTTGCGAGTATCTGCGTTTCAGACGCCGCGTCCAAGCTATCTTTGTGCTATCCATACTTTGGTTATTGCTAGCAATCTGATTATTATAATTACCGATCATTCGTCGAATGTTGTCTCCAACAGCTTTCTGACTGAAGTTGTAGCACCAGGAGTCTCGACTTGTTTCAAGACCACGTGAGAAATTTGCGAACACAGCCGGACTCTTATGATCGCCCTTTTGTTTTGCGTCCCCAATCGGTTGGAACGTAACGTACTTTTCGTCGCGTTGGTTAATCCAGTCTCCGGACGCATTCGGCTCAATGATTTGAAATTCCGTGCCGGTGAGCGACTTCTCGACCGTGAGTGTATCCAATTTTTCCTGCCGGGTGGCGTAGTCAGCCACCTCGGCGTAGTGAATAGTGGCCCGACCAGTATGCCCCTTGGTTTTCACAAGAATGGCGATGGCAACCCCGGTCATAATGTCGAAGACGTTGCCGCCCTCGAGTTTTGCCATTTCGCCCATCTTTCCTCGAACACCGCCACGCAAGTTATAGATAAAGATATCGCTGAACTCTTCCATCCACGTTAGGCGCACGCCGTCAGCAGTATTGCCGTCAATGAAGGAGTTATTAGATACGAAGGCGATAATGCCGTGGTCACCAATCCGGTCAGTGGCCCAACGCAGAGCACGGAAGTAGGAGTCGTACAAGCTGTTCTTGTTCGTGCCAGTTGAACGCTTGACATAACTGCCTTCAATCCGCCGATCCAGCGCCGGGTATTTCAGGTTCTGGTTATTGTCATTAGCGCTGGACTGCCCGGCACTGTAGGGCGGGTTCATGAGGACAACCCGGATAGCCGCCTGCTTTTGCCGCTTAGCCCGCGACAGGTTCTCATCAAAGCCAGGTGCATTCTCGAACGTCGTGCCGTCAGTTTCATGTAGTTGGAAGGTATCGGTCAAACTGATGCCCTCAAACTCCACATACCCGTCATCGAATCCCTGTTCCAAGCGAATCTCGCGATAAACCGACTCGATATTGATGCTGGCAATGTAGTAGGACAGCAACACAATTTCGTTAGCGAAAATCTCGTGCTTGTACTTGTACTCCAATTGTTCAGGGGCAATGATTCCCGACTGCAGCAGGCGGGAAACAAACGTACCCGTACCCACGAACGGTTCAATCAACGCCACGCCCGGCTCCCCCAAAGTCTTTCCGAATGCGGTTCGCAGTGCATCATTGGCCGAATGAATAATATAGTCCACCACTTCCACCGGGGTGAAGACAATACCTAAACGGTCAGCCATATTTGGGAAAGCCTTAGAGAAGAACTTGTCAAACAAGGTCAGCATGATCTGCTGCTTGCCGGCCAGAATATCCACCTGCTTAATACGTTCCACCATCGCGGTGTAGAACTTTTCCAGCGGGCGGCGTTCCTTCTCAAACACCTCATTGGTGGCCAGGCGATCCACAATGGCCTGCATCGCTTGAGAAACTGGATTTAGCCGCGTGAACTGTTGATCCTCAAACATGGCATCAAACAGCGGTCTGGTAATGAGGTGCTGGGCGAGCATCTCTACCGCCTGCGCGTTATCAATATCTGGATTCAAGGTGCGCTGCAGCGCCGCGACGAAGTTAAGGAAGTCTTCCTTGTGCTGCTGATCCTCCAATAAAGACTCAATCAGGTTTATATAGCGTGAAGCAATGTCCGCAATGTCCTTAGACCAGTCATCCCAGTACAGGCGCGAGCCCACCTTCTTCACAATGCGGGAGTAAACCGCGTCCTTCCAGTCCTCCGAGGTGAAGTTAAACTCCAACTGCAGGCCCGGGCTACCAGTACCTAAATCACCGTCACTCTCCCCTTCCGGTGCTGCCTCGCCGCCGAAGTGGTCGCTATTATCCTCGTCACGATGCTGAGGCGGAGCTAGATCCACGACATCAACAATAATGTTCTCCGGCGCCTCATTGTTGTACTCAATAGAGTTAATGGTGGCGTCGAAACGTTCGTCGTGGGCACGGATCGCCTGCAGGACCTGCCAGATCACCTGGTAGCGTCGGTTATCCGCCAAAGCTGACTCCGGGGTGGCACCCACCGGCACCGCTACCGGCAGCACAATGTATCCAAACTCCTTGCCCGGCGCCTTGCGCATCACCCGCCCCACCGCTTGGATCACATCCACATGCGAGCGGCGCGGATTCAAGAACAATACCGCATCCAAAGTCGGCACATCCACGCCCTCGGAAAGACAACGGGCATTGGTGAGGACGCGGCACACCGGATTGGGCTCATCCGTCGTATCCGCTTTAAGCCAATCCAAAGCCTCACCGCGCGTGACCGCATTCATTGACCCATCGACGTGCCGGCACTGCACTTCCAAATCATCCGTATTATCCGCATTAGTCAGATCCTGGAGTTCGTCTCGTACCAACGAGGAAAACTCCGCGCTGACCCACTTTGAGGTCTTGATGTCCTTGCAGAACGCCACCGCGCGACGCATCGGAGATAGGTCAGAGCCATACTCCACATCGTGGGTTTTGCCCTTGCGCTTCGACAAGGCGTTCCAACAGCCCACCAGTTTCGCCGTCTCCGGAAGGGACAGCTCCCCCTCCTGCGCGGTCTGCGCCTGATAAATACCAGATACCTCCGCTTCCGGAACCGCCAGAACCACCACTTTGTAGTCCGTGAGCAACCCCATCGCTACGGCCTGGCCAAACCCAAGCTTGTGGAACACTGGCCCGTATAAGGCTTGATCATCCATGGAAGTGAGAATGGCGTCCTTCTCTTTAGCGGCATTCTTCACTTCATCCTTAAACAAGCGCGGAGTGGCAGTCATGTACAAGCGTTTATCCGCGCGAATAAAAGTATTGTCATGGACCTTGACGAAAGCCGATTCATCTTCCCCCGTCAAAGTGACGCCGGTGGTGCGATGAGCCTCATCGCAAATAATCAAGTCAAAATCGCGCCACTCATCCCCGCCCGTTACCTGGGCATCGTGGACAGCATCAATGGACTGGTAGGTGGAAAACACCACCTGCAATCCCTCACGTTCACTCTCCTTAGCCAGCGAGGCCGCCAACTTAACCCCATCAGTGGTAGCGGGAATCTTCAGGTCAGCCACCACCATGTCCAACAAGTCCGCGTTAGCTTGGCGTTTATTCACCTTAGTGTCGGAGCACACCGACCAAGCCAGGAACGGCAACTCGCACTCCGCGCTCCACTCCTGCAAAGTCTGACTCATTAGCGCCAGCGACGGAACCATGAACAGTACCCGCGCGCTACCACCGTTATCGTCAGCGAAACGCTCCGCGATCTTCAAGCTGGTAAACGTCTTTCCAGTACCGCAAGCCATGACCAGCGTGCCCCGATCATGATTTTCAAATCCTGCAAATACGTCCCGAATCGCTGCCACCTGATGGTCACGCAAACGCTTACGCTCCTGAGTTTGCGCATCCCGTTCCGGCTCAGTGAGCGTGTAAGTAGACCAGTCAATATCAGAATTCCGCAGATCCGTCAGCCCCACCCGAGTCACCGGGATCTGCTGATTGGCAATAGCGGCCTCGGCATTATCACCCCAAGGCACGCCGGTGGTCTCCACAAAAATACGCCGCGTAAACGGAGCCTTACCCGATTCTGAAAGGAACGAATCTACATCCGCTTTTTGAATCTTGCGACCAGGCTCATAAAACTTACACTGAATCGCCACCGCTCCATCCGGATCGTCGGTCGGGATAGCCACCAAGTCGATACCACAATCGCCGCGCCCGTGCCTCCCCGGCCAGTCCTTCCACAAGAACACCTCAGAGAACTGGGAGCGCATCTGAGAGTCGTGGCGCAAGTACTGGGCAATCACGCCCTCGAAATAATTCCCCCTATCCCGCACCGTCGGCGCAAGGGCACGGAACTCGCGCATGAGTGCGTCAAACGCCCCCACCGAACGGGTCGCCTCCGCGCGGGCATCCACCGCATCAAGCTCAGAACCAGACGCAGGTGAACCTGCCGAGGAATCTTCAAAACGCACGTGATCTTCCACTTCGACTCACAACTCCATAATCCAGGCAAAGGACGCGCCAAAGCGCCCTCGGTCTTGTACCACTATCGGCCGCGCCAGGCACGTGGCATGGTGCCAATTGTAGCGGCCGACGATAGCCACCCAACCCAGTCTGCTACAACTGTTGCTCTGTTTGGCGCTATACGCCGGCTATTTCCAAAACTCCCCACCCACCCGTCACTGGGCGAGGCAATAGGTTGGGCATCCTGAAGCGAAACCACCAGCCCCGCCAGAAAACTAACTACAAACCCATATTGCTAGACTAGCTTCCATGGCTGAGCCCTGTCGCGACCTTAACATCTGGCCCCCGCACGCTTTGCGCATCACCTGCGCCAGCACCGAACTGCGCGTCCTCAGAGAATCCGACATCCCCGCCCTACTCGCCCTCAAAGCGGAGGGCGTCACCCAGCCGGGAATCCCCCAACCATTCGTGTCCCCTTGGCACCAACGCCCCGACGAAGAAGCCATCAGCTATTGGTGCCAGCGGATGGCACAAAACGGAAAACATGACTGCACGCTAGCCTTCGTGGTGCGCGACCACGGTGAAGTAGCCGGAATGCAAGACTTCAGTGGAGAAGCCACCCAAGCTCTGCGTTCCATGGAAACCGGATCTTGGCTAGGGCGGCGCTTCCATGGGCGCGGCATCGGAACCCGGATGCGGCAAATGGCCCTCGCCTTCGCTTTCGACCACCTCGGGATGAAAGAAATGCGTTCGGGAGCTCACGTCGAGAACTGGGCGTCGCGCCGCGTGAGCGAAAAATGCGGATACCAAGCCGACGGCACTGAACGAATCAAAGCCCCCACCGGCGACGGATACGAAGTGAACGTGCGCTACCGGGTAACGCCGCAAACTTTTGTGCGCCCCACCGCCACAATCGAGTACGAAGGCGTAGAAGAACTCAAACGCTACCTCGGGATCTGACCAGGCAGAAACCACCCTGCAATCACACGTCCCACATGACAAACTCTCGCGCGTGGCCTCCTATGATGATCTCCTCGTGTTCGCCACCGTTCCCCTCTCCCAAGCCCTCGCCGGCCCCACAAGCAAACTATTTGGAATCCAACCAGTGCTGTTTAGCTGCGTCGTCGCCCTCGTCCTGCTACACCTGCTGCCGCTAGCGTCCAAAGAAGTTCGCACCATCAGCACCGGCGCGAACTAGCTACCGGCACCGTTCCCGTTACATTTATTGGTAGGTCCTCACCAGAGGATCTGGTCGCTGGCCCTGGTATGGCTGTCTTGCCCTGTCATCGATGATCCGGGGGGTGTTGCCGCCAGGGGTCCAGGACGCGCGTTGACTGCT
>JAEWEQ010000043.1 GCA_023389315.1 Actinomycetes bacterium
ATCACCCCGGTGGGGTTATCGGAGAGTTTCTTCGAGAGCACTTTGGCGAAAACTTCCGCATGCAGTTCATCCACTTGGGTGTCGAGATTGCGGATAATGGCGATTTGTTCACCGCTGAGGTCGGTTAGGAGCTTGACGAGGGCGCGGGCGATCTCAATGTCGAGCTCCCCCATGGCTTGGAAGGTTTTTCGTAGTCCAGCCGGGATGGCGCTTTCCGGGTAGCGGTAGCGAGCCAGTTCAGCGATGTGCTGCACGAGGTCGGCCATCCGTTCCAGGGAGGCACTCATGCGCAACGATCCGATCAGTAGTCGTAAGTCGGAGGCCACGGGTTGCTGGCGGGCAATCACGTCGATGACGAGGGCGTCGAGGTCACTGGCGAGGCGGTCGATCTTATCGTCGTCGTCGATAACTTCTTCGGCTAGTGCCACGTTTGAGGTGTTGAAGGCCGCGATGGCGCGCTCGGTGGCGCTGGCCAATAGTTGTGCGATTTCTACCAGCCGGTTTTGGATGTCGGCGAGTTCTTGCTGATAGACCTTCCGCATGTGGGCTTTCCCTTCGCTTGGCTTGTTTTGGCTCCCGGTTGGTGGAGCGGGGCAGCTACCAGTGGTTGGCCTCGCGCTCCCGTGTCTGAGTGGTACTTAGTCACTGTCTCGCACGCAGGTGAATCATGCATGACTTTATCGTTAACAAATAGGAAACAATGAGCATCTGCTTGCCAACCCTCATACCATGGTGGTTGTGGAACCAACCGTGCTAATACTGCTGGCACTACTGTTAGGCATCTGTATGGGGGCCGGTTTTATGCTGGCGGTAATGCAGCTTCGCCATTCCGGGCAGGCACAACGCGAGAAGATCAGACCGAAAGTTCCCCAGGCGGCGGAACAAATCCTGAGCCAACTACCCGAAGCGGCCATCCTCTTAGACGGGGCCTTGCAGGTGGTCTTTGCCAACACCGCAGCCACTGACAGTGGCTCGGCTCTGAATCAGGAACTGGTTGAAGATCCCACGTTTTTGCGCAATATGCGCATGGTTATGGAAACCGGCGCTCCCTACTTGCAGCTCCCTCCTCCCGATCAGAGCCAGGACACCACGCGTATTCGCGCGTTCCGTCTAAAGAAACGCTTCGTCACGGTTTTGGTTGATGACGTTGGCGAGGCGCAGCGCGTGGCAGCCATGCGTCGGGATCTGATCGCTAACGCCAGCCACGAGTTTAAGACTCCTATAGCTGCTATTTGTTTACTCAGTGAGGCCATAAGCGAGGCCGCTGACGATACGGAAACGGTGCGAGATTTCGCGGCTTCTTTGAATCAGGAAGCCCAGCGACTGTCGGAGTTGTCGCGCGACATCATCCACTTGTCGGAAGCGCAGTCGGAGTTGCTTTCCAGTCACCGGGAGACGGTCGATGTGTGCCAGTTAGTGCGCGATCAAGTGCAGGTCCACAGTAGTTTCGCAGCTGCCCGCCAAGTGGAGTTGGTGGTGACTGAGCCGCGTGGCGGTAAGCCAGCTCTGACTTTGGGGCGGGCTTCTTCCTTGGCCATTGCCGTCGGCAACGTCTTGTCCAATGCCATCAAGCATTCTCCCGAGGGCGGGAAGGTGGGGATCGGCATGGCCTTTACCGATGCCGGTTTCGAGGTTGCTATCACCGACCAGGGTCCCGGGATTCCACCGGAGACTCAAGAGCGCGTCTTCGAACGTTTCTACCGGGCGGATGCGGGACGGGCTCGCAGCGAGGGCGGTACCGGCCTGGGCCTGTCAATCGCGCGCAATACTTTGCGCTCCCATGGTGGTGATGTCTACCTGTGGTCGCAAGTCGGTTTAGGTTCCACTTTTACCCTGTTTTTCCCCCTCCATGAGTCCCTCAAAGTGAAAACCCGAAAAGAGAGTTCCGCATGAGCACACGCATTTTACTGGTTGAGGATGAGCGTTCCATTTCCCAGCCGCTGGCCTATCTGCTCTCCAAAGAGGGCTACGAGGTGAAGGTGGTGGAGAACGGTTACGACGCCTTAGAAGTGTTCAACGCTTCGCGTTTCGACCTAATGCTGTTGGATTTAATGCTGCCGGGTATGCCGGGCACGGAGGTATGTCGGAAAGTTCGCAAGACTTCACGCTTGCCGATCATCATGCTCACCGCGAAGGATTCGGAGGTCGATATCGTAGTGGGCTTAGAGCTGGGGGCCGATGATTACGTGACTAAGCCCTACTCCAGCCGGGAGCTGTTGGCCCGCATCCAAGCGGTGTTACGCCGCATGGAGCCAGTCCCGGAGCCAGAACCGGATGAGCAGATGCTAGCTAGTCACGGAGTGGTTTTGGACTTGGCGCGCTACCAGGTGAGCGTGAACGGGGCGGAAGTGAAGATGCCGTTGCGCGAGTTCGAGCTATTGGAGATGCTCATGCGTAACAGCGGACGGGTACTTACACGCACCCAGTTGATTGAGCAGGTGTGGGGCTTCGACTATTACGGCGACACTAAGACCTTGGATGTTCACATCAAACGCATCCGTTCGCGCATTGAGCCCGACCCTTCACATCCGCAGTTAATCACTACTGTGCGCGGGGTGGGCTACCGTTTCGGCTAGTTTCAGCGCGGGCGTCCGCATCCGGCTCGCAAAGTGGTACGCAACGTTCACCGGCCGTTAACCCAGCGTGTATCCTCCGCTCACTTTCACCACCTAGCGTGGGAAGCGTGAAATCCCACCCCGTGATGAAAGGGAAGAAAGTGAAACGTTCACCTGCCGTTGCTTCCATGCTGGCTGCCGCGCTCTTGCTGAGTGGCTGTGCGGCTAACGAAAAATCCACCCCTTCGGATCAGACTTCACAAGCCGGCCTGTCCGGGGAGTTGAGTGGAGGTGGTGCTTCCTCTCAAGGCTCCGCCCAGCAAGCCTGGATCGCGGGTTTCCAAACCGCGAATCCAAATGTGACCGTCAATTACGACCCCACGGGTTCGGGTACCGGGCGCGAATCTTTCCAGTCCGGAGCGTTCCTCTTCGCCGGTTCGGACCGCGCCTTCAAAACCAAAGAAATTCAGGAAGGCCGCTTCGGTGCCTGCGCCCAGGGGTCCGGAATCGTTGAGTTCCCGGCCTACATCTCCCCCATTGCCGTGGTCTTCAATCTCGAAGGCGTGAAGTCCTTGAAGCTCGACGCCCCCACCATTGCGGGGATTTTCGCAGGCAAAATCACCAAGTGGGATGACCCTGCCATTGCCAGCCAGAACCCGGATGTGAAACTGCCGGCAGCCCAGATCAAGCCGGTGCACCGTTCCGATAAGTCGGGCACTACCGAGAACTTCACTGACTACTTGGCGGCGGCCGCCAGCGACGCCTGGACTGTGGGAGCGGTAGAAGAATGGCCTTCACAATTCGGCGGGGAAGGTGCCGCCCAGACTTCCGGCATGGTGTCGGCAGTTAAGAATGGGGTAAACACCATCGGTTACGTGGATGCGTCACGTGCTGAAGGGTTAGGAACCGTGGAAGTTAAGGTCGGTGACCAATACGTTCCTTACACCCCTGAAGCGGCAGCGAAAATCGTTGACGCATCCCCCACCGAAGAAGGTCGCAGTGAACACGATTTGGCGATCACTTTGGACCGTAGTTCCTCCGCGGAAGGGGTTTACCCGATTGTGCTGGTCAGCTACCTGATTGGGTGCGAAAAGTATCAGGACGCGGAAAAAGCGAAGCTGGTGAAGGGCTACTTCACTTCCATTGTCAGTGAAGAGGGTCAAGCGAAGGCAGCGGAATCCGCTGGCTCTGCTCCACTATCTGAAGATTTACGAGGACGCATCAGCGCCATCATCGACGCTATCGAATAGGCCTGTGCCGCACCCGCCCCTCTTACAGAAGCAGGATTACCGTGGCTAACTCGATGCACTCTGCGCGCCCCCGTTGGGGGGATCTGATTTTCTCTCGCTCCGCTCTCTTTGCCGGCATCATCATCATGGTGACGCTGGCGGCGGTAGCGATCTTCCTGATTGCGCGTTCTCTGCCTGCCTTTTTCGCTACCTCTGCGCAAGCCTCAATCCTGACCAGCAACT
>JAEWEQ010000031.1 GCA_023389315.1 Actinomycetes bacterium
GTTCTATACACCCTGTGAGTGGACTACACCAAGTGGAGATAGATGGAAGTTCTTCTGCTCGAGAGGAAGAGGAACGTTTGCTGCTAGTTAGTGTAGGCATCCATGAGTATGAGTTAGCTAGTTCTTCGTTTTCAATTCCAATGCTTGCTCAACGTATCGTGGACCGGCTGCACGAGACTGGAGTCGCGTCTGCCGCAGAAGACTTCCTCGAACACTTGAGCCTCTATGGTGCGGATTCCGGATTTGGATACCGGCACGATTCAATGAGTGAGATGCCTCCTTACAACAAGAATTTCGTAATAACGTTTGTTCGTGCTTTCAATATGGAAGACCGAGATATCAAAATATTGCGGAGCGAGGACTTGATCTGTACTGGCAATGTTATCAAAGATAGCTTGAGATTCAGCATTTCATTGCCAGCAACAATAAACAACAAAAACCCTATTAATGGCCTAGATGCTTTGGCTTCGGACATACTTAATTTTCGTTAATTGACCGGCCACTGTATTGAGATGTTTCTCCTGCCGCGGCGGGCTTTAAGTCTTTCATCATCCCCACGCGCCCGGGCGGATAGAGTACGAAAATACTGTTAGACCGACAGTCAAACAAAGGGCAGGGGCAAAGGTATGAGCGAAGCGGACGGCGAAGGCGTTCCCGATCCGACGCCACGCCCACAACGCGGCAGGGACACCACCCGCTGGCGGCGACCCATCCCACAACGCACCTCATCCACTACCCGCGGGCGACAACTGGGGTTGGACGTGGCACGCGCCCTCGCCCTCGTGGGAATCATGGGTAACCACCTGCTCGGTGGCGGTACTTACGCGGCCCAAGCCACCAGCCAACTCATGTCCGACTACCACGCCGTCATCTTCGCGGTCCTCATCGGGTGTGGCGTGCAACTCGAACTCGATGCTGCCCGCCGCCGCCAACGCAACCCGCTGCGCAACGTCCTCATCCGGGGAACGTTCCTCATCTTCCTCGGCTTGGGCTTAGGTGTCGTCATTGAAAACGTCGCTGTCATCCTCGTGACCCTCGGGATGCTCACCGTGGTGGCGCATTTCGCGGCCCGCCTGCGAACCCCGACGTTTTCCGTCCTCGCCACCCTCACTTTCCTGGTAGGACCACTCCTAACCATTTATAACCGTGCCCACGGTTGGTCACCGCAGCTCATGAACCCCGAGCCGCGCGACTTCGCTCACCCTCTTACCTCCGTGACCTCCCTGCTCGTGGCTGACCCCTACCCGTTCCTCGCGTGGGTCATCTATGCCCTCGTTGGTATTGCCTACGTGCGCTGGGTGGTAAGCCGCCACGCCAACCTGCTGGCGGTCATGGGCGTCAGTGTCGTAGTTTTCGTGGCCGCTAAGCTGGTGAGCGCGTGGCTGGCTGCTTCCACTCCCGTGGTGGTTTCACTCACCGAAACTGTTGGCTACACCGGCAGTTACTTGAACCTCGTGTGCTCCGCCGCCATGTCGGTGTTCATCATCGCGGCCTGCAGTTACCTGGTGGAGATCTTCCCCCGCGGTCGGATGCTGCCGGCAGGGTCGCGGGCTCGCGCGAGGACGTGGGTGGGGAACCAGCTTCTGCCCACTTTTGCGGCGGCCGGGCAACTGACTCTGACTTGGTATGTGGCACACCTATTGGTGTCCGACCCCATCATTCCGATTTTGGAAGCCCTCCCTCCGGCGTGGCGTTACGGTGACTTCGGGGTGTGGGCCATACAGATACTGGTGGTGCTAGTTGGCAGTGCTTGGCACCGGCGCCACTACCGTTACGGGCCCCTGGAGGCGATACCACGCAAAGTCGCGAGCAGCTGGGGCAACCAGACCCGCTAGAGAGTAGATCAATCCGCCGGGCGGAGCACGCAAGCATGAGCAACTCCCACATAAACCAGTGGGCGCCCCGGGAAACCGGGACGCCCACCGAAACTGACCGACCGAAATCGCCTACAGGGCCGCCAAGATCGCGTCCACTGAGGCTTTCGCGTCCCCGAATAACATGTGGGTGTTGTCCTTGAAGAAAAGTGGATTCTGCACCCCGGCGTAGCCGGTCGCCATGGAACGCTTGAACACGATCACGTCCTTGGCTTCCCATACTTTCAGCACCGGCATGCCGGCAATGGGGGAGCCGGGTTCTTCCGCCGCCGGGTTCACCGTGTCGTTAGCGCCAATCACCAGTACCACGTCCACGTCGGCGAAATCGTCATTAACTTCATCCATTTCTTTGACGATGTCGTAGGGGACTTTAGCTTCTGCCAACAACACGTTCATGTGGCCGGGTAGGCGACCGGCCACCGGGTGGATACCGAACTCGACCTCCACCCCGGCGTCGCGCAGTCGGCGCGTCAAGTCCGCCACCGGGTACTGCGCTTGCGCCACCGCCATGCCGTAACCGGGGGTTATCATCACCCGCTTAGCGGCCGTCAATAGTTGCGCGGTTTCGGCCGCTGAAATCTCGTGATGCTCACCGGTAACAGTGGCGCCAGAGGTCACCGCCCCATCGGAGCCGAAACCACCTAGGATCACGGAAATGAACGAACGGTTCATGGCGGCGCACATAATGTAGGACAGGTACGCACCGGAAGAACCCACCAGCGCACCGGTGATGATCAGCAAATCATTGTTCAACATGAAGCCCGCCGCGGCGGCCGCCCACCCGGAGTAGGAGTTCAGCATCGAGACCACCACCGGCATGTCGCCACCACCGATGGCGGCCACTAGGTGCACCCCCAGGGCCAAGGCAATCACCGTGATCAGCACCAGCGCGGTGATGGAAAGCCACCCGCCCTCGGCGGAACGAATGAACACCACGATCAGCGCCACCGTCGCAATCAACGCCGCCAAGTTCAACCAGTGGCGCCCCGGCAACATCAGGGGCGCGCCCTTGATCTTCGCCGACAGCTTCAAGTACGCCACGATCGAACCGGTGAAGGTCACCGCACCGATGAAAATACCCACCGCGATCTCACCCAGGTGGAAACCACCCAGGGCATGAGCCAGCGGGTCGGGCGCAATGTAGGAGTTGAAACCAACCAGCACCGCGGCCAAACCGACGAAGGAGTGCAGCAAGGCGATCAGTTCGGGCATGCCCGTCATCTCCACCTTGCGGGCCTTCCAGATACCGATTACCGCGCCGATCAGCATCGCCACCGCGATCAACAGCGCCGTGGTTAAAACCCCGCGGCCCGGCTTCGAAGTCAGAGCCAAAGTAATGGTCGCAGCCAGCGCCAGCGTCATGCCGACCACGCCGTACCAGTTACCACGCTGCGCAGTCTCATGCTTCGACAAGCCCGACAACGCACCAATGAAGAACAGGGCCGCCACGATGTAGACGATCGCCACTAACTTACCCATGGTGGTGATGCCGCTGAGGGCATCGCCTAAGTTTTCCAACGGTCGCAACGCGGAGGGAATCGGCGCGCCCGAAGCGGTGACCGCACTCGTCAAACCGGGAAGGGAACGCGGCGAGGACGGCAGGGAAGCAGCCAACGAAGCGAAGGCGGAAGTGAGATTCAAAGTAAACATCAGATCAGTCCTTCTTGAACATCGCGAGCATCCGGTGCGTCACCGTGAAGCCACCGAAAATGTTGATCGAAGCCACCACAATCGCCAGGAACGACAGGATCGAAACCAGCAGATTGTTAGAACCCACTTGCAAAATCGCGCCCACCAAAATGATGCCCGAAATCGCGTTCGTCACCGACATCAGCGGCGTATGCAGCGAGTGCGTCACCGCGGTAATCACGTAGAACCCAACAATCACCGCCAGCGCCAGCACCATGTAGTGGCCAATGACCACCGCCGGGGAATAAATCATCAACGCGAAGATCAAGACCGCAGCAAACACCAGCCACGCCAAACGCACCCGCTGGGCCTTCGCCTTAGCGCGGGAAGCCTCCGCCGCTTTCGCTGCCTCCGCCGCCGGGTCGGGGCGTTTAGCGGCCGGCGCGGGGGCTTGGGCGGACACCTTCACCGGGGGCGGTGGCCACAGCACCTCACGGTCGTGAGTGACCGTGATACCGCGGATGATTTCATCCTCCAGGTCCAAAACCAGCAGGCCGTCCTTTTCCGGAGTCGCCAGTTTCAGCAAGTTCACAATGTTTTGCCCATACAGCTGGGAGGACTGGGCCGGTAGGCGCCCCGCCAAGTCGGTGATCCCAATGATGATCACACCGTTTTCCGTGGTGATGGTCTCACCCGGCTGCGTCAGCTCACAGTTACCGCCGTTGGCGGCCGCCATGTCCACGATCACCGAACCCGGTTTCATGGCCTCCACCGCGGCCTTCGTCACCAGCAGGGGAGCGCGCTTACCGGGGATATTCGCGGTAGTGATCACGATGTCGGACTTACCGGCCTGGTCCTCATACAGGGCGAGGGCGGCGTCACGCTGCGCGCTCGTCATTTCCTTGGCGTAACCGTCGCTGGAGACCTCCTGCGGCGCGGGGATCGCCACGAAAGAAGCCCCCATGGACTCCACCTGTTCGCCCACCTCCGGGCGCACGTCGGTGGCGTAAACCTCCGCGCCCATGGCGTTAGCGGTGCCGATGGCCGCCAGGCCCGCCACGCCCGCACCGATCACATACACCCGCGCCGGGGGCATCTTCCCCGCCGCCGTGACCTGCCCGGTGAACAGGCGCCCGAACGCGCTCGCCGCCTCCACCACCGCGCGGTAGCCGGCGACGTTCGCCATGGAGGAAAGCACGTCCATGGACTGGGCGCGAGAAATACGCGGCACCGTGTCCATCGCCATGGCGGTTACGCCGCGTTGGCGCAGGTCCTCCACCAGTTGCGGGTTGCGAGCTGGAGCCAGGCGCGAAATCAACGTCGCTCCCGGTCGCATCAGCTCCAAATCCTCCAACGAGGGCGGGTCCAACGTCAGCACCAGGTCTGCCCCCCACGCGGTGGGAGCATCCACCACTTGGGCGCCGGCGGCCTGATATTGGGAGTTCAGATAGCGGGAAGCGTTGCCGGCGCCAGCTTCAACACTGACTTCATAACCGAGTTTAATTAGCTTGGCAACGGTGTCAGGGGTAGCTGCGACGAGAGGTTGGCCCTCTCGTTCTCTAGGCACACCAATGTGCACGGATGCTCCTTAAACGACAGTTGGCTTGAAAAAAGGGACACTCCCAGCCTATCGCGATTGGGGCGAGCGCGCCGCAACTATGCCTAAAGACCTAGAAATAAATTCACGAGGACGGGCCGCGCGGTCGGCAGGGAATCCGCCGGCGGCGCGGGGCTGGGTGGAGAACTGCGCGGGCAGGGCCGAGAACTGCCCGGGGCGGGGTGGAGAACTGCACGGGCAGGGAGTCCGCCGGGCGGGGGATCCCCGCTGGCGAGCTGGCAAAACCGTGCCCGGGCCGGCGGCCCGGGCACCCTGGCTAAAACTCCATGGCCTGCGCGGCCGCCTGCGTGGCCGCGGGCAGGGCATCCAAAATCAGCGCCACGTCCTCGTCGGTATGGGCGGCAGAAACGAACCACGCTTCGAACGGCGAGGGCGGCAAATACACGCCCGCGTCCAACATCGAATGGAAGAACGCCTTGTACGCCTCCTGATCCTGAGCCTTCGCCTGCGAATAGTTGTGCACCCCGTCCGCAGCCGGCCCCTCGCCGAAGAACACCGAGAACAAGTTCCCCGCATTATTCAGCGCATACGGCACCCCCTGGGTGTCGAACGCCTCGCGCAACCCGTTTTGCAGTACCTCCGCCAGGGAATCAATGCGGTAGTAAACCAAGTCATTGGCCAGGCGCAAAGTCGCCAGGCCCGCGGCCGTGGCCAGCGGGTTGCCCGAAAGCGTCCCTGCCTGGTACACCGGGCCCAGCGGGGCCAATAAGTCCATCAGTTCGGCGCGCCCGCCCACCGCGGCCAGAGGCAACCCGCCACCGATTACCTTGCCGAAGGTGAACAGATCCGGCTGGTACGGATGCTCGGCCTGCTCCAAACCCCAGTAGCCGGCGCGCGAAACCCGAAAACCAGTTAGCACCTCATCGACAATCACCAGCGCGCCGTGGCGGTGAGCCAACTCCACCAACGCCGCGTTGAAGCCTGCCGGGGGAGTGACCACCCCCATGTTCGCCGGAGCTGCCTCGGTGATGACCGCGGCGATCTGATCCCCGCGCTGGGTGAAAACCTCCTCCAAGGCCGCCAAATCACCGTAAGGAACCACCAGGGTGTTGGCGCTGGTGGCGGCCGTGACCCCCGCACTGCCGGGGATCCCCTGGGTCGCCACCCCCGAGCCGGCCTCCGCCAGCAGGGAATCCGAATGCCCGTGATAGCAGCCCGCGAACTTCACCAGCAGGTCCCGCCCGGTAGCGCCGCGCGCCAAACGGATCGCCGTCATGGTGGCCTCTGTGCCGGTGGACACGAAACGCACCTTCTCTAACGCTCCCACCCGGTCGATCACCGCTTCGGCCAGCTCCACCTCCGCCAGCGTAGGAGCGCCGAAACTCAGACCCCGCTCGGCGGCGCGCTGCACCGCCTCCACCACCTGCGGGTGAGTGTGACCCAGCAGCGCCGGCCCCCACGACCCCACCAAATCCACGTAGCGGCGGCCCTCTACGTCGCGCACAATCGAAGCCCCGGCCGACTCAATGAAACGCGGCGTGCCGCCCACCGAACCGTAAGCACGTACCGGGGAATCCACACCCCCGGGGATCACCTTCCCCGCACGGGTGAACAATGATTCGTTCGTCACCGGCTCCGACTCACCTGCCCCAGCGGGGAGGTCAGAATCAGCGGCGAGGACGGGAACGTCCTCGGAAAAAGGAGAAAACTGCGGGTGGTCGGCCACTGAAGTGGTTAACTCCGCGTCTAGTTCGTCGTACATGGTTTCGTCAGTTTGGGTGTCGTCGCTATACATGAGGCCAGTTTATGACACCGGCGCGAGTGTGGGGTAAGCCACCTTTTAAGCCAGTTATGTTCAGCATCCGAAACGCCATAGGAAAAAGGTCCCGAACTCGGGATATATCCGATACGGTAATCGCATCCACCGCAAGGGGCGCTCACGACGGAGCGAGCGTCAACGCAGGTGCTTGGCACCAAACCGAACCGGTGGGGTCCCCACTGTCAACCGTGTATCCCAAGGCCGCGCACCACCGCGTGACCTTGCAAAATACGATTGGAAAACCATGAGTACCCCCTCCATTCACGAATCAACCGCGCACGCCGCCGCCGAAGACGCGCAAGCGCCCTCGCAAAGTGCCTGGATGCGCCAAGCTATCGGCCTGCTGGTCGGTGTCATCCTGGCAGTCGTCACCTACCTGATCTTCCCGGAAAGTGCCGTCGACCTGGTCAACGCGGCAAAACCGGATGCGGAAAAGCCCTTCACCATTGAAGCTCTACGAGTCACCGCCGCCACCGCGGTGCTGATGGGTGCCTGGTGGATGAGTGAGGCAATCCCCCTGGCTGCTACCGCCCTGGTGCCGCTAGTTGTGTTCCCACTTTTCCAAGTCATCGACTTCAAAGACATCGCCGCCCCCTACGCTGCTGACACCATCTTCCTGTTCATGGGTGGGTTCATCTTGGCGCTGGGCATGCAACGGTGGAACCTGCACCGACGCCTCGCACTGCTAGTAGTACTAGCGGTGGGAACTAAACCGAAGCAACTGGTGCTTGGCTTCATGATCGCCACCGGCGTGCTGTCCATGTGGGTATCGAACACCGCGACCGCGGTGGTTATGCTGCCCATCGGCCTGTCCGTCCTCGTGCTCACCGCCGACATTGTGGGCGGCTTCCAAAACCAACGAAACTTCGCCACCGCGCTGATGCTGGCAATCGCTTACGCCGCCTCCATCGGGTCACTGGGTACCATCATCGGTACCCCGCCCAACGCCCTGCTGGTGGCTTACCTGTCGGAAAACCATGACATTCACATTGGTTTTGGCCAGTGGATGATTGTGGGCGTGCCGCTGTCAATTATCTACATGGGCTTAGCGTGGTTGATCCTCACCACCGTGTTCAAACCGGAGATGAAGGACATCCCTGGTGGGCGTGAAATTATCCACCGGGAACTGCAGGCCATGGGCAAGATCTCGCGCGGCGAAACCCTGGTCGGCATTATCTTCCTACTGGCCGCACTGTCGTGGGTGTTCATTCCGATCGTGCTGAAGCTAACCGGCTCCACCTTGAATATCACCGATGCGCTGATTGGTATGGCGGCGGCTATGCTGCTGTTCGTCATCCCAGTCAAACCCAAGACCGGCATCCGTTTGATGGACTGGGAAAGCGCCAAGGAACTGCCTTGGGACGTGCTGCTGCTGTTCGGCGGTGGCTTGGCCCTGTCGAAGATGTTCTCCGTTTCTGGCCTGTCGCTGTGGATTGGCGAGGTCGCTCGCGGCCTTTCCGTGCTGCCGACCATTTTGATTGTGGCGGCGGTGGCCGCGCTGGTCATCTTCCTCACCGAACTGACCTCGAATACCGCTACTGCGGCGGCATTCTTGCCTATTATCGGTGGCGTCGCGGTGGGTATTGGCCTGACCGACGGGGCCCCGCAAAACGTCATGCTGCTGACCATCCCGGTGGCGATCGCTGCGACCTGCGCGTTCATGCTGCCGGTGGCAACGCCGCCCAACGCCATCGCCTTCGGCTCCGGTTACGTGAAAATCGCAGAGATGGTCAAGGGCGGGGTGCTGCTCAACCTGAGCGGTATCGTCCTGATCACTGCGGTGGTTTACCTGCTGGCAGTGCCGGTCTTCGGATTGGTGTTGTGACGATTTCGGGTGGCCGTAAGATCACTGCTTAACGGGTGGTAATCCGCCAAATAGCGGGCTTGGGAAGAAATTCTCAAGCCCGCTACTCAATTGTGATCTGCGTCTCAAATGTTAAGTGTGGCAAGGTATACCTAACTTTTTCTTGCAGCGGGTGTGTCAATCGTCTATCTTCAATTAAGGTAAACCTAACCGAACCTCGTCATAACATTGGGAGTTCAATCATGCGCAACATCGCACGCGCCGCCCTCGCGACTATCGCCACCGCCGCGGTGGCCCTAGGCATGGGGGCCTGCGCCACCGGTGAAAGCACCGATGTCAAGAGCACCGAAACTGCTGCCACCCAAAGCGCGGAGAAAACGGACGGCAAACTCACCATCGTCGCCACCACCGGCTACCTGGGTGACGTCGCCAAGAACATCGCCCCCGACGCCGACATTACCGTCCTCGTTGGCCCCGGTGGTGACCCCCACACCCAGCCGCTGACTACCCAAGACACCCAAAAGCTCAACGACGCTGACGTGGTGCTATGGACCAGCCACGACATGGAACACCAGATGATGGATCAGCTCGACAAGCTCGGTGACAAGCAGGTGGCCGCCGCTGAAGCCATCCCCGAAGCAGACCTGCTGCCCTGGGAAGAAGACGGCAAGGTAGAAGGCCACGACCCGCACGTGTGGAACTCCCCCGACAACTGGAAGCACGTGGTGACTGCGTCGGCTGAAAAGATCGCTCAGATCGACTCCGCCAACGCCGACACCTACAAGGCCAACGCTGAGGCCTACAACAAGAAGATCGACGAAGCGAAAGCCGAAGCGGAGAAACTACTGTCCTCCATCCCCAAGGAAAACCGCGTGCTCATCACCGGGCACGATGCCTTCAACTACCTGGGTAAGACCTTCGACATTGAAATCCACGCCACCGACTTCGTGTCCTCCGAATCGGAAATGTCTGCCGCCCAGATCGACGAACTAGCGGCCCTGATCGCGGAAAAGAAAGTTCCCGTGATCTTCCAAGACAACCTGGCCAACCCAGAAGCCATCAACCACCTGAAGGAAGCCGTCAAGGCCAAAGGCTGGGACGTGGAAGTGTCCGATAAGGAACTGTTCGCCGACTCCCTGGGCGAATCTGACCCGGTGGATACCTACCTTGGTGTATTCAAGTACAACGCCGAGACCATCGCTCAGGCACTGACCAAGAAGTGACCAAAGCTGCGACGTGAGAGTGCGTCCGGCCAATGAGCCCCAGCGGGCTTGGCGGCCGGACGCATTCGCGCACCACCGCCCCGAACCAGCGGGTCGCGTAGCCAGCGCAACCGGCCCAGCCGCGCGCAAGCGACCAACGCACCCCGCGTGCCCACCACCTAAGGAAGATCCGACGACATGACAGCCCCAGCCACGCCCTCAGCAATGCCTTGCGTCATTACTGACCTCACGGTGGCCTACCACGACCGCATCGTCCTCGAACACGCCCACGTGCACCTACCCGAAGGTGAAGTGATGGCAATCCTGGGGCCAAACGGGGCGGGGAAATCCACGCTCATTAAGTCAGCGCTGGGACTGGTACCGCCCCTGGCGGGCGACGTGAAGTTCTTCGGCCAACCACTGTCACAAGTGCGCGAACGCGTCGGATACATGCCACAAAGCGCGGAAGTGGATTGGGATTTCCCCACCACCGTGGCCGACGTCGTGACCATGGGAACCTACGGCAAACTCGGGTGGTTGAAGCGCATCAGCGGCGAACAAAAACGCCTGGTCACCCAGGCGATGGACATCGTGGGGATCCGCGACCTGGCGGACCGGCAGATTTCGCAGCTGTCGGGCGGGCAAAAACAACGCACCTTCGTGGCGCGGATCCTGGCGCAAGACCCCGACCTGTTCATCATGGATGAGCCGTTCGCGGGGGTGGATGCGGCCTCGGAAAAAGCCATCGTGCGGGCGTTAGATAAATTGCGCGAGGACGGAAAAACCATCCTCATCGTGCACCACGACCTGTCCACGGTGAAAGAGTTCTGCACCTGGGTGACGCTACTGAACTCAGGCAAAGTGGTGGCTTGCGGGCCGCTTGAAACTGCCTTCACTCCCGACATTGTGCACCGCGCCTACGGGTTCGACGACGCCGACCTAATGGGTGGGAAGGAAACCAAAGCATGAGCACCGTCCTCGTCCAATCCCTGGGGATAGCGCTGGCAACGCTGCCAAGCGTGGAACTGGCCACGCTGCCAACTTTGGAACTAGCAGCGTCGGGACTGATGGGTGCCTTCGTGGACCTGCTCAACAGCGTCATCCCCGGCGTCGGCCTGGCAGACATGCTGACGAACTACACCTTCCGAACCATGTTTATCGGCGCCACCATGATCGGAGCGATCTCCGGGGCGCTGGGCTGCTTCCTGTACCTGCGTAAACAATCACTAATCAGCGACGTCATCGGGCACTCCGCGGTCGCCGGCGTGATGGTCGCCTTCGTGGTGGCCACCGCGGTGCTGGGAGTGAACGGACGCTCCATGCTGACCCTCACCATCGGCGCGATGGTCTCCTCCACCCTGGCGGTACTGATGGCCAACTGGATCAGCCGCGACTCGCGCATCGGAATGGACGCCGCCATGGCGATCTGCCTGTCACTGTTCTACGGCGCCGGCATGGTCTTAATGCGCATCATCACGCACTCCAAACTGCCCGGGCGCGGGGGGATCGACAAATACATGTTCGGCAACGCCTCCACCCTAATCACCGAAGACCTGTACGTGATCGGCGGTTTCGGGGGGCTCGCGGTGCTGGTGATGCTGGTGCTGTGGAAAGAGTTCAAGGTCTTCACCTTCGACCCCGTGCTAGCCGCCATGCAGGGTTTCAGCCCGCGCATCCTCATCCCCGTGATGATGACCTCCGCCACCATCGCGGTGGTGATCGGCGTTAAAGCGGTGGGGCTGATCCTCATGATTGCCTTCGCCATCATGCCCGCCGCTGCGGCCCGCCAGTGGACCAAACGACTATCAACCATGGTGGCGCTAGCCTCCGCCATCGGAGCATTCTCCGGCGCCGTCGGCTCCATCGTGGCGGTGAACGCCGGGCGCGTCCCCACCGGCCCGGTAGTGGTATTCGTACTGTTCCTGGTATTCGTGTTCTCCATGTTGGCCGCCCCGCAGCGCTCTGTGCTGCGCCGCTCCCTGGTGCGCCGACGCAAGGCTCGTGAACTCGCTGCCGCCGCCGCCCTCGCCCCCGAGGACGAAGCCGCTTCCTTTACTCCCGCCTACGCGGGTGGTCTGCGCCTGGCGGGGGACGAAGTCCTGGCCGGTAGCGGAACGGCAGCGGGACGCGAACGAAACGGGGGTGCCCGATGAGTTTCCTCACCGCAGTTGCCTTACTGGCGGTCATCACCGCCGTCACCTGCGCCCTGCCCGGCACGTTCCTGGTGCTGCGCCACCAATCCATGCTGGTGGATGCCATGTCCCACGCGGTACTACCCGGGATCGTCATCGGTGCGCTGATATCGGGGCAAACGTCCTCGCCCATCATGATCGTGATCGCCGCCGCCATGGGCATGGTGGTGGTGCTGGGGGCGGAAAAACTACGCAACACCGGGCTGATCACCGGTGATGCGAACCAGGGTCTGATTTTCCCCGCGCTGTTCGCCATCGGCGTGATCTTGCTGTCCACCGTGCTCAAATCGGTGCATATCTGCCAAGACACCGTCCTCACCGGTGACATCAACCTGATGGCGCTGGAACCAGAACGCCTCATCTCCATGGGATTCGACTTCGGGCCGCGCACCATGTGGGCGCTGCTGGGCGTGTTCGCGCTGAACGCCGCCTACATTTGGTGGGCATACCGCCCCCTCAAACTGGCGACCTTTGACCCGCTGCTGGCGCGCTCCATGGGGTTCCCCGTGCGGGCGGTGGAATACGGGCTGATGCTGCTGGTGTCCATCACCGTGGTGGTGGCGTTCCAAACTGCGGGCGCGATCCTGGTGGTGGCGCTGATGGTGGTGCCGCCCGCGACCGCACTGCTGCTGGCGCGCAGCCTGCCGCAGATGATCGCCCTGAACATGCTGTTCGCGGTGGGGGCGGCGCTGCTGGGCTTTTGGGTCGCGTTCCAGTTTGACCTGGCCACGTCCTCGATGATGGCCGTGGTTGACGGGCTCGTGTTCGTTGCCGTGCTGGTCGCCACCCGCTGGTGGTCGCGCTACCAGGGGTACCGCGCCCTGCGTCGCCTGGATGAAGAAGCTGGGCTGGAAGGTGAAGACTACATGACCGGAGCGTCGCGCCTGGCGTCGGGCCGGGTGTGAGAGGTTACTTACTGGCGAGGACGGTGCGCACGCTTGACGGCCGGAGCCTTGCGCACGCTTGGTGGCAGCTGCGCGCCCGGCGCGGTGAAAATTGGGATGGTGTGGTGAGTGTGACACTACTTTGATTTGGTGATATTGCGAGGACGGAACTAAACTGTTCTACAGGCAAACAGCCAATGCGCTCGTAGCTCAATGGATAGAGCATCTGACTACGGATCAGAAGGTTGGGGGTTCGAGTCCCTTCGAGCGCGCCACGCTCCCCGTTTGGTGTGATCCACCGGCCGGGGAGTTAGCCATATCCGGGGGCGGTTTCATCGCCCGTGTTTCCCGCGGTTTCCGGCTTTTCGCGCGCCGCAGGGGCCAAGCCCACCACAGGTGCCACCCTGGTGCGCCTCGGCCTTAGCGTGGCGGCGTCCAATGCGAACTTCCGCAAGCTGCGCGCCGACCTTCAATTCGCATAGCGGCGCGCCATCGCCACCGTCTCATACCCGTAACCCGCACCGAACAGCTGGGCGTGGATTATCAAAATGTGCAACTGGTGCAATCCCACGCGCTCGCGCCACCCTTGCGCCAAGGGCGAGACACTGTTATAGCCGGCGTAAATCTGCTCCAAGTGCGACTGCCCGAACACTCCCAGCGTCGCCAAGTCCGTCTCCGCGTGCCCACCTTGTGCAGCGGGATCGATAAGTACCCCCACGTCCTCGGGAAGGGGAGTGTTTAGACCACCGGTCCCGGCCCGCTCTGGCGCCCAGTCCAGACTGGCGCGCGGAGCCCACAGCACGTTGCCGCTCCATAGGTCACCGTGGATGCGGGCGGCCGGGGAGCGCACGAGCTGGGGCTGCGGGGAGTCGAAATCCCCGTCGCGCAGGCGCTCGCACAGGCGCTCGATCAGGCGCGTCCCGGCGGTGTCAATGGAACCACTGGAGGTGGCGGCAGCTAGGTGGGGCAGGAGGCGCTCCTCGGCGTAAAACTCACCCCACGCGCGCCCCCTACCAGGATCGGCGGCGCCCACGTGGGTCAGCGGCGCCAACCCCATCCACCCGTCACCATCCCAACCGGCTGGGGCCTGACCGAAATGGTCAGCGCCGGCAGCGTGGGTGAGCGCCAAGGCGGCTCCGAAACGATGCGCTGCCGCCGCGCTGCAACGGCCGGACGCAATGGCGCGCGTGCGCAACTGCCCCGGCTGCGGCTGACCGACGACAGGTACGACGTGCGCACCGCCCTCGTCCTGCGCCTGCGCCAACCACTGCAACCCGAGCCCCTCGATGACGGTGGCGTCGGGGCGACGAGTCTCGGTTTTGGTGTAGATGTCTGTCTGCCTGGAAACGCTCATGATTCCGATTATCCCAGCGCCGCGCGGACGGCGCCCGGTAACCCGCGCGGACGGCGCCCGGTAACCCGTGCGGAGGTTTCCGCCGGCTGCGGCACGTCATCGGTGGAGTTTTGTCACTGGCGAGGGCGGTTGGTGCGGCGTTGACGTGCTTGAGGGCATGGGGGAGGCAGGTGGCGGGCGTGGGCAAGAGGGGCGCAACCCCGAGGGCCAGTGGGTGGGCGGGTGAGCCGAGGATTTAGTTAGTTAGGCCTCGCTTACGAGACTTGCAAGTTCGGGTACCCGAAATATAAGATGTGGGTATGAGAAGAAACCGTTTCACTGCGATGGTTGCAGCGGGCGTAATGGCCTGCGTCGCCACCATGATGGGCGCCTGCTCCGGCCCCGAGGCTACAGATGAGGACGCCAAACCGAAAGTCCTAACCACCTTCACCATCCTCGCCGACATGGCACGCAACGTCGCCGGCGAACACCTCGACGTCCAATCCATCACCACCCCCGACGCCGAAATCCACGAATACCAACCCACCCCCAACGACATTAAGCGCGCCGAAGGGGCCAAACTGATCCTCAACAACGGGCTCGGCCTGGAAACCTGGTTCGAAAAATTCGTAGCCCAAACCGGCGCCAAAACCGTGGTGGTATCCGAAGGGATCGATCCGATCCCCGTGGCCGAAGGCGACTACCAAGGTAAACCCAACCCGCACGCCTGGATGTCACCCACCCGCGCCCAGGTTTACGTCGACAACATGGCTAAAGCCTTCTCCGAACTCGACCCCGAACACAAGGCCGACTTCGAAAAGAACGCCGCCGACTACAAAGCCAAACTCCAAGAAGTAGACACCTACCTGAAGGAAGAAATCGCCTCCGTGCCCGAAAACCAGCGGGTCCTAGTGTCCTGCGAAGGAGCCTTCTCTTACCTCGCTCAAGACACCGGCCTGACGGAAAAATACCTGTGGGGCGTAAACGGTGAAGGTGCACTTACCCCCAACCGAGTGGCCGACGTGGAAACCTACGTGCGTGAAAACAAAGTACCCGCCGTGTTCTGTGAATCCACCGTCACCGACAAGATGATCCCCATCGTGGAAGCCACCGGCGTGAAGTTCGGCGGCACCCTCTACGTTGACTCCCTCTCCGAAGAGGGCGGAGACGTGCCCACCTTCTTGGATCTGCTCAAATACGACGCCGAACTCATTGCCAACGGCTTGACCGGAAAGTAAGCACACTCCAAGACAACAACACAGTTACCACACCCGGGTGGGGAGGATCGCTAGCGAACCTCCCCACCGTTAGCGCGTAAGGCAGGAAAGATGGGAACTCAAACGATGCCGCTAGTTAAAGGCCAACCTCAGTATGATGAGGACGTGCCCCAAACCAACCAGCCGCAAGCAAACCGCGCCGCACTGCCCGCCGACCACCCGTCCTCGGGAAACAACAAAACCCTGGAAGTGCGCGACCTGCACGTGTCCTACGGGTCGGTCAAAGCCCTCACCGGTATCGACTTCACCGGGGAAACCGGGAAAATCTACGCCATCCTGGGGATGAACGGCTCCGGAAAATCCACCTTCTTCAAAGCCATCATGGGGATCGTCAAACCCCACCGCGGAGAAATCAGCGTGTGCGGAACCGACTCCCTGCGCGCCCGCAAAAGCGGCCTAGTGGGGTACGTGCCGCAAAGCGAAGAAATCGACCACCACTTCCCCCTCAGCGTGCAAGACGTAGTGATGATGGGACGATACTGCTTCATGGGGCCGCTGCGTATCGCCCGCAAAGCCGACCGCGAAGCCGTCGACCACGCCCTCGAAGTCGTGGGCCTAAACCACCTGCGTGACCGGCGCATCGGGGCCCTGTCCGGTGGGCAACGCAAACGCGCGTTCGTGGCGCGAGCCGTCGCCCAAGGTGCGCAGCTCATGCTGCTGGATGAACCCTTCGCGGGAGTGGACTTCACCTCCCAAGAAGTCATCACCGAACTGCTGGTTAAACTCGCAGCCGACGGCAAAACCCTGCTGGTGTCCACCCACGACCTGGAATCGGCCCGCGGATTCGCTGACGAAGCGGCACTGTTGAACCGCACCATCGTGGCCCACGGCCAACCCGAAGAAATGCTGCGCCCCGAGAACCTGGCGCGCGCCTTCACGAAAGCGGGGAACTAACGTGACTGCCCTAATGGTCAACGCCCTCGCATACAGCGGCAACTACTGGTGGTGGAACACCTTCGCAGAAATGTGGACCCACCAGTTCATGGTGCGCGGCTACTTCGTCACCCTACTGGCCGCCAGCGTGTGCGCCATCCTCTCGTGCTGGCTAGTACTGGTGGGCTGGTCCCTGATGGGCGACGCCCTCTCCCACGCGGTAGTGCCCGGCATCGTACTGGCCTACCTATTCGGCGCACCCTTCTCCCTGGGAGCCTTCGCCGCCGCCCTGGTGTGCGTGGGCCTGATCGCGGTGATCCGCTCCACCTCACGCATCAAAGAAGACGCCGCCATCGGGGTGGTGTTCACGACCATGCTCGCCATCGGCTTGGCGCTGATCTCCGTCTTCCCCTCCCACATTGACCTGCAGCACATCATCTTCGGTGACCTGCTGGGCATCACCAACGCCGACATGGTGCAAGTACTGATCCTGGCGCCCCTGGCCGCCGTCATCGTGCTGTTGAAGAACCGCGACCTAACACTGTTTGCCTTCGACCCCTCCCACGCCAGCGCCATCGGCCTGTCCACCCGCCGCCTATCGGCCCTACTACTCACCTGCCTGGCCATCACCGTGGTGGTAGCCATGCAAGCAGTAGGCGCCATCCTCATCGTCGCCCTGCTCATCATCCCCGGCGCCACCGCGTTCCTTATCACCGAGAAATTCCAACGCATGCTGTGGGTTTCCCCGCTAGTGTCGATGATGTCGGTAACCCTTGGCATCTACGTGTCCTACTGGTGGAACACCGCCTCGGGCGCCACCGTGGTGGCCGCGCACGGGCTGGTATTCGCCCTCATCTACGCGCTCTCCCCGCGCGGCCTGCGCTCCATCTGGGTGCCGCGAGAAAAAGCAGTCGAAGCACCCACCGCACAAGACGCGGTGTTGGCGCGCAGCGCCTAAGTGCGAGGACGGTCAGCGCGGATTTCGACACCGCGCCAGCGAGGCGGTCGGAAGGGCGCCAACTAACCAGCCGGACACCAACCAGCGAGCCGGGCACTCTCACGACCGGGCACCAACCAGCCAGCCGGGCACCAACCAGCCAGCCGGGCACTCTCACGACCGGGCACCAACCCGACCCCGCGGGAAGTCAACATTAAAGGGGCGAGGACGGATCCGTCCTCGCCCCTAATGCTGCCTAGACGCTACAGCAGTTCTTTACGCAACTGCTCCGGCGAAGACGGGGAGTACAGCGCCGGGGGAATATCGAACACCGTGTACGCACCCGCCAGCGCGCTCACCCCACCGGACTGTGAACCCGCCGCCAAACGCGCCACCGCGCGGCAAGTGGCGGTCACCATGGCGCCGGTGAACTGCGGGTTAGACCCCAAGGTCAGCGTGAACTGGATCGACTGGTCCGCGCCCTGTGGCGTCTGGCCCGCGCGGATCACGTCCCCACCGTGAGGCATCCGAGCGTGGTCGCGCTCCATTTCTTCAGCGGAAATGAACTCAACCGTGGTGTCGTAGGGTTCGAAATAGTTCGGCATGGTGACGATCTGCTCGCGGATCTGCTCCTGGTCCGCACCCTCGGCGGCCACCACGAAACACTCACGGCGGTGCTTCTCACGCGCCGTCATCTCCCCAGCATTGCCGGCCAGCGCACTGGCCTTAGCTTCCTCCACCGGCACCGTGTACTGGATGCCGGCTGCCACGCCCTCGATACGACGAATCGCGTCGGAGTGCCCCTGGGACACCCCGCGACCCCAGAAAGTGGTGGTTTGCCCCTGCGGGAGGACCGCTTCGGCGATAAGACGTTGGATGGAGAACAAGCCCGGGTCCCAGCCGGTGGAGATCACCGACACGGTGGAGTTTTGTGCACACACCTGGTTCATGGTCTCGAAATACTCGGGGATGAGGGCGTGGTTGTCGTACGAATCCACCGTGTTGAACAAGGCCGCGAACTGCGGGCCCTGATCCGTCAGGTCGGTGGCGGAGCCACCACACAGCGCACACACATCGACCTTGCCGACATATTCAGCGGCCTGATCGACGTGCACCGCGGGGGCGAAACGAGTTTGCAAAGACTGCGGGTCGCGGCGGGTGAAGATCGCCACCAGCTCCATGTCGGGGGCGGCGTGGACGGCGGCCTCCACCGCGCGACCGAGATTGCCGTAACCGTTAATAGCTACGCGAATGGGTTGCATGATGAAAAATCCTTCTTTCCTTAAAGCTTTAGGATGCACCGATTGTGCCACCGCTAGTTTCCATGCTCCTAGCGGGAGAGGTGTTTTATAAACTTCGTCACGCGAATTTGTGTCAGTATGTGGAACGGTCTGTTTCGCTCGAGGGCGGGGTGGGCCTTGGCGAGGTCGCGGGAGGGGCAGCGATGGGCGCGGGGGTAGACGGATCGGCGAGGGCGGGTACGTCCTCGCTAAAGCGCGCCTGACGCAAATGCCACCAGCGTTCCAACGACACCGCAAACCACACGCCGGTCGCCCCCAAAATCGCCCCCGCAGTCACGTCCGTCAAGAAATGCGCCCCCACGTACACGCGCGAAACCGCCACCAAGGCCACCGCCACCGACCCCACGATGAAACCCACATGCCGGCTGGCGCGCGGCACCACCACCAGCACCACAGCGGACGCCAACGCCGCGGCGAAAGCAGTGTGCCCAGAGGGGAAAGACAACTGACCGACCTGCGGAGAAATGGGGTCAAACAACAGTGCCGCGTCCGGGCGCGGGCGGCTCACCAGGGGCTTAATTAGCGCGGCAAAACCCCAGCCGGCACCCGTCAAAGCTAACAAACGCAACCCCGCCACTAGGCTCCGCCACCAGCCGACCACTAAAGCCAACACGCCCGTGATGATCACAGCCCCCAGCGGTGACAACCCCACCGCGATGCCTTCAAAAATGGTCGACCACGGCTCACGTTGATGCAGCGTGAACCAGATGGAAAGGGCTATCTCGCTGGAGTTCAGATCAGTGGCGGTAATGACCATCCCAATGGCGGCAAACACCGCCAACACCAGGGGAGGGACCCACAGGCCGCGACGCTGAGCAATCGTTAAAGCAGACAAACTTCACTTACCTCCACTAGTTCCCTCGCCCGTGGCGGCGTCGGGCGTGCTTTGCGAGGACGGGGCCGGCGCGGTTGCGTCGGCGGGGGTAGCGCCGAGCATGCTTTGCGAGGGCGGGGACGGCGCGGTTGCGTCGGCGGGGGTAGCAGCCGGCGGGATGAAGACCCACGGCTCGCGCGGCATTCGCGCCACCTCGAAAGCCTGCAAAAACTCCCCAGCGCTGTCCACGTCCTCGTCAATCCCCACGGACGCAGCCATCTCACGCCACACCCGCACCAAGGTCCACCCCGCTGCCAACAACTGCGGCAAAGTCACCGCCCCGTCACGCTTCGCCAAACGCGCCCCCTCGGTATTCAACACCAGCGGCACGTGCGCGTAAGTGGGCTCGGGAAGGCCCAGCTCGCGCGCCAGATACGCCTGCGTGGGAGCGGTGAAGAGCAAATCATCGCCGCGTACCACCTGATCCACCCCCTGGAAAGCGTCGTCAACCACCACCGCCAGGTTGTAGGCCACCGCCCCGTCACCGCGCTGCAACACCACGCAATCAATCGGCTCACTGACCTGCCCGTGCAACTCATCAGTGGCACTCCACGACTCCACCGCCGGACGCAAACGCAACGCCGGGGCGCGACCCAAATCAGCCAGACGCTGGCGCTGGGCCTGCCGCTGCGCGGCCGACAGGTGCAGACACGTGCCCGGATAGAAACCCGGTGGCGTGTGCGGGGCGCGCGCCGCTGCCGCGATGTCACGCCGCGAACAGTAGCACTCGAACAGGCGGCCCGCGGCCTGCAGCTGCGCCAACGCAGCTAGATGCTCGCGGCGGCGCGAAGACTGCATCAACACCGGGCCATCCCAATCCAGACCTAACAGCTCCAGGTGCTCCACCTGGCGGTCGGCGGCCCCGGGTTGGACCCGGTCAATGTCCTCCACGCGCAGCACGAAATCGCGTCCGCTGCGGCGTGCCCACACCCACGCTAACGCGGCGGTACGCAGGTTACCGATATGCATGTCGCCCGACGGGCTGGGGGCGAAACGACCTGCACTCATCGCGTACTTTTCCTAACTGGGTGGGTTGGTGGGGCGAGTGACCCGATGGGGTGGTGCGCGCAAAAAAGTGCGCAAAACCGCATTCTATATGAAGAAGATGGCAGTGCGTCGGGCAGAGGCGTTAGGTAAAATCTTCATAAACTGTAGTCTGCCTTGAGGAAACCCGTGGCCTTCAACGACCCGAGTAAGATCCAACCCAGCCGCTACCAACCAACCTCGCGTCGCCGCCACGTCGCCGGAGACACCATCGGGGTGCGAAAAGCCAGAGACGCTTTCCACCGTGGCCACCCACTGCGCCACATCCCCCGCAACGCCAGCGGACACGGCGGTACCCAATGGTCACGCCTGCGCAAATCCCTAGCCAACCTGCCCCATCGCCTCTCGGATGACACCACTGGTGGCATGCTCCTCATCGGCGCCGCAGTGGCAGCCATCCTGATCGCCAACTCTCCGATCCGCCACTGGTATTCAGCGCTGTCCCACTACGAGTTCGGCCCCGAATCTTTGCACCTACACCTGTCGGTACACCACTGGGCCGCCGACGGGATACTAGCGATCTTCTTCTTCGTGGTCGGCCTGGAACTTAAAACCGAGTTCGTCACCGGGTCCCTGCGCGACGTCCGCCAAGCCCTGCTACCCATGATCGCTGCCGCCGGTGGCGTCATCGGCCCATCCCTGATTTACCTGTTCGTGCAGGAAGTGACATCCTCTCCGCACCTGAACGGCTGGGCCATTCCCTCCGCCACCGACATTGCCTTCGCGGTGGCACTACTGGCAGTGTTCGGAAAAGGTCTACCCCCCGCGGTGCGTACCTTCCTGCTGACCTTGGCAGTGGTAGATGACCTGCTGGTGATCGTCATCATTGCGCTGTTCTACTCCAACAGCATCGACTTGAAATACTTGGCTATCTCCCTCGTGGTAGTGGCAATCTTTGCTGCCCTCACCCACCGCCGCCTCACCCAATGGTGGCTACTGGTGCCCCTAGCGCTAGTGGCGTGGTGGGCGATGCACGCTTCCGGCGTTCACGCCACCATCGCCGCAGTCGCCCTCGGCCTGGTAGTCCCCGCCCGCCGCCAACGCGACGAAGAACAAATGACGCACCGCTTCGCCCACTTCTGGGCCCCCATCTCCGCGGGCCTGGCGGTCCCCGTGTTCGCATTCTTCGCCGCCGGCATCAACGTGGTCGACTCTGGTGGTATCGGCGAGGTCCTAGCCGACCCCGTGTCCATCGGCATCATGGTGGGCCTGCCGCTGGGCAAACTCCTGGGCATCTGGGGCACCGTGATGGTACTGACCCGCTTCACTTCGCTGCGCCTGGGCAACGGGGTCGACGGGGAAGACATTTTCGCTGTCGCCCTCCTGGCCGGTATCGGCTTCACCGTCGCCCTGCTGGTCGCCTCCCTGGCGTTCCCCGCCGGCAGTGCGCAAGCCGACCACGCCGCCATGGGCGTGATCCTGGGTACCTTGATTTCCGCCGTCGGCGGTTCGATCGCCCTGCGTCGGCGCGTAGCAGTACATGTACGAGGACGGGCCGCCCACCGCTAACCGCCGCTGCGTCCCAGCGCGCCGGGCTGGTACGCGGACTTAGAAAGTGGCAGCCTGTTCCAAATCCGGGCCCACCACCCGGGTTTGTAGCGGCGCCAACCAGTGGTTTGCCACCACCGTGACCACCACGGTGGTGGCAAACACTGCGGCCAGCAAGAACGCCACCTCCCACGGCAACGCCGTCAGCGGCTGCTGCGGTAGCACCATCACCGCCGCCATCGCGATCGCCACTAAGAACCCCAACAACTGGGGCAGCAAGATCTGACACAACCGGGCCTGCGTCAACGCCCTCGGCTCCAACCCCATCATCAGCAAGGTTTCGGACTGCGGACCGCGGTTAATGATGACGGTGGCCTGCTCCAAAGATGCCGACACCACCGACACCACAACCACACCCACGCACACCAGGAGCAAACCGATCACGGTGTCACGCTGGAGCAAATCCGCTAGGAAATCGGGAACGACCGCGGGCGTGATGACGGACCCATCGCCCTCGGCAATCACCGCAATCAGGTCGTGCGGGCGCGCCCCCAACGTCAACGCCAGGAACATGATGAGGGAAGCCGGCGCCACTGCCAGCGCCGCAGAACGCGCGTTCGCTTGCAGCCACCCGCCTGCCAACAGCAGATTCACGCGGGGCCGGCGGGCGAGGATGGTGCCGACCAGGTACAGCGCTGCCGGTGCCAGGAAACCCACCACCAGCACCACCGCGGCCACCAAAATCGTCAGATCCCAGGTGAACGCACCCGCGGAGGTAGCGAACCCCACCAGCGTGGCGAGCGCAATCGCCCCCACACCGACCGCTATCGCTGCGGGGGAGAAAAGGCGGAACCTGCGTTCTGCTTCCAAGCGACGGCGCGACAGGCGCGCGGAACTAAAAGACGACAAGGTGGCGAAAATCGTTACCGTCACCAGCAGTAGCGCCGTGTTAAGCCAACTGGACCAGCCGATCATTACCTCCGCACCCGACACTAAGGAACCTTGGAACTCCAGCATCTGCCACAGGTAAAAGGAAGTGAAATACAGTAGCGTGCCCGCCCCCAGGCCCAGCAGCATCTGCACCAACACCACCACCAAGATGATCAGCTGAGCGTGGAAACGCCCCAAGCCCAACAGGCGCAAGTGGCGTAGGATCTGGCTGCGTGAACGCGCCGCCACCGCCGCCGCGGAAGCCCCCAAAGACAGGGCCGGCAACACCGTGATGAAGAAGGCGAAACCAGTTATCACCTGGTAAGAAAGCAAGAACGCATCCAGCACCTGCGGGTCCGAGCTAGAAGAAGCTTCCGCTAAACGCTGCAGCCCGGTGGTGATTGGCTCCTTCGGGGCTTGCGCTCGCGAATGAAATAGGGAGGCGGCTCCCGCGAGGAGCAGCAGGATCGCGGTGGCGACCGCGAAACCGAAAATCGCCAAGGTATCCAGCCAGGCGCGCCCCCGGTCGGAAGTCAGGCGGGCCCGCTCCAACGTCCACAGCAAACGCATGCCGGTCACGAGTGCGCCCCCGGAGCTTCGGTGGCGGGCAGTGGCGGGACGCTAGGCGGAGCGGGGACGGCGTTCGACGTGGGGCTGGCGGGCACACCCTGCGTGGCCGCGACCTGCGACGGCGCGAGAACTGACGTCCCGTGGCCGGCGCAATCACGCGAACGCACCGCCCCGTCCTCGATATGAATAACCTCCCCGCACCACTTCGCCACGTTCGGATCATGCGTGACCACCACCAGGGCGGCCCCCGTCGACCGCGCCTGCGAAACCAACAACTCCATCACCTTCTGGCTGCTGGCCTGATCCAACGCCCCCGTGGGTTCGTCAGCGAAAATCACATCCGGCTGGCCCACCAGGGCGCGGGCAACGGAAACCAACTGCGCCTCCCCGCCCGAAAGGTCATAGCAGCGAGTGCCCGCAGCAGAACGAAAACCCACCTGCTCAAGCATGGCGGTGGCCTGCTCGCGGGCCACCGTCGGACAAATGCCACGCACCAGCAGCGCCAACGCCACGTTGTCGCGCGCCGTCAACTCCGGCATCAACTGGGCGTCTTGGAACACGAAACCAAAATGGTCACGGCGCAACTGCGCGCGGCCGGCGTCCGTCAGGCGCGTTAAGTCAGAACCATTGAAACTCACCGACCCCTGATCGGGCCGCACAATCCCCGCCAACGTCAGCAACAGCGTGGTCTTGCCCGCCCCCGACGGCCCCATGACGGCAACCGTGTCGCCCTGGTGCAAATGGAAATCCACCGACTGCAGAGCCGTCCTCGCGCGGTAAGTCTTAGTGAGGCGGCGAGCAGTCAAAATCGGCGGAGGTTTCATCTGTTCCATGCCGCCATTTTCGTATGTTTCAAGAGTTAATCCAAGTTCCGGCGCGGGCTGCCTTAGCGCTCACACCTGCTGGCCGAGCCCCCACCGCCAAAGGCCACAGACATATGATGGAAACATGCCCCGCCCCAGACCGCGTCTGAACACCCAACTTCCCGCCGGAGTCTACGTCGCGGTCGGCGGCGCCGTGGGAGCGACCCTACGCGGCGCACTCGACGCCCTCGCCCCCATGCAACTGGGCGCACTCGCGGCCTCCACCATCATCGTGAACCTGCTGGGAGCGTTCCTGATGGGGATGCTCACCACCACCTGGATGCTGCGCCGCGGCCAAAGCGACGCCTGGGATCGCCTGAAACTTCTGCTCGGCACCGGCGGCCTGGGAGCTTTCACCACCTACTCCACCTTCGCGCTGGCCCTGGCTCGTGACCTGAGCTGGGTGGCGATTGGCGAGGGCGTGGCGGTCGTTGGCGCCGGAATCGTGACCGTGGTCGGTGGGGTAGTGGCGGCGCGCCGCCTCGCGGGAGGTCGCGCAGCGGGCGCGGGCCGGAACACTGGCTCGGGTGGCGGTGCCAGCGCGAACTCAGGCGCGGGCGAGGGCCGGAACACTGGCGCGGCTCCACGGACCCGCCCGGCGAAAGGAGAGCGCGCATGAGCTTTTGGGCCTGGCTAGCACTCCCCCTCGGCGGTGCCGTGGGAGCCTGGGCACGGTTCCACGCCGACCAATGGCTGGCACCGCGCTGGAAAAAACTCCTCTCCACCGGCCCCGCGTGGGCCCAACAAACCAGCGTCGGCATGGCGATCCTCACCATCAACCTGATCGGGTCCTTCCTGGCCGGACTGCTCGCCGGCAGCGGCTGGCTCTCACCCTCCCTCTGGCTAGTAATCGGCACCGGCGTGCTCGGCGGGTGGACCACCTTCTCCACCGCCATGATGGACGCCTTCCACGCCCTCACCGCCCCCACCCACCAACCCCGCACCGCCCGCCTAATCGGCACCCTCCTGCTCGCATTCGCCGGACTGCTACTATGCGTGCTGGCCGCCGCGGCCGGGGGAGCGCTCGCACACGTCCTCGTCACCGCCAGCTAGTTCAAAGCGTGGACACCGCACCCATCTTTCCAGCGCGTTCCCTAAACTCAACACACAGGAACGCACCGGCCAAAACGCGTGAAAGGAGGGCCCCGTGACCGCAACCGCTGACACCAGCGCCACACCCAACGAAGGCCCCCAACCCGCGCCCGCAGCCACCAACCCCAACCGCGCTCCCCACGACGACACCGCCAAAGTCATCCTGCGGGAAGTGACCAAAACCTACCCGCTGCGCGGCGGCGAGGACGTACGCGCCCTCGACAACGTCTCCCTCACCATCAGCGCCGGAAGTATCCACGGCATCGTCGGGCAATCCGGAGCCGGGAAATCCACCCTCATCCGCTGCCTCACCGCCCTCGAAAAACCCACCGAAGGGCAAGTCCTGGTCGACGGAGTCAACGTCACCGCCCTCAGCCACGGGCAACTACTACAAGCCCGACGCAAAATGGGCATGGTGTTCCAAGCTGCGAATCTGCTAGACGCCCGCACCGCCATCGAAAACGTCGCCTACCCCCTGGCCATCGCCGGAGTGAAGAAAACCCAGCGACGCGCCACCGCCCAACGCATGCTAGACCTGGTGGGACTGGGCGACCGAGCCAACTCCTACCCCTCGCAACTATCAGGCGGACAACGCCAACGCGTCGGCATCGCCCGCGCCCTGGCCGATAACCCCGCCGTGCTACTGTGCGACGAACCCACCTCCGCGTTGGACGCCGAATCCACCCGCCAAATCCTGGCCCTCCTGCAACAAGTACGCGACGAACTGGGCGTCACCGTGGTGATCATCACCCACGAAATGAGCGTGGTGCGGGAAATCTGCGACGCCGTCACCATGCTCGAATCCGGCAGGGTAGTGGAAACCGGCACCATTCGCGACGTGGTGGCCAACCCGTCCTCGCGACTAGCACAAGAACTCGTACCCATGCCCGCGATCCCCGCCGAACACGACGAGGACGTAGTGATCCTCGACGCCATGTTCACCTCCCGACCCGGGATCCCCACCGGCGCCACCGTCCTGTCCCTAGCCTCCCGCATGGGAGCGGACGTAGTCGCGGGAACCTTTGAATCAATCTCCGACGTGCAAGTGGGGCGCCTGGCGCTCGCCGTGCCCGCCTACCACGTGGACGCCATCTTGGCGACGCTACGGGAAAACGACATCGAAACGCGGGTGAGGTCATGATCGCACACGAAGTTGCCAACCTCGCCACCGTCCTCGCCACCCGCACCGACCCCAACGCCGGACGCTGGTTCGCCAACCCCGTGATCGCCCAAACCTACTGGCAATCAGTGTGGGAAACCCTGGCCATGACAGGCCTGTCGTCCCTGGTTACGGTGCTGTTCGGACTGCCGCTGGGCCTGCTGCTAGTGGCCACCCGGCGCGACGGGCTGCTGCCCAACCGGGGCGTACACCACGTCCTCGCACTGGTGGTGAACATCGGACGCTCCATCCCATTCATCATCTTGATCATCGCGATCCTACCCATCACCCGGTTCATTGCCGGCTCCACCCTGGGGTGGAAAGCCGCCGTCGTGCCCCTCACCATCGGGGCCATCCCATTCTTCGCGCGCCTAGTGGAAACCGCGATCCTGGGAGTGGACCCGGGCAAAATCGAAGCCGCCCACATGATGGGCGCTAAACGCTGGCAAATCATGAGTGGCGTGCAAGTGCGCGAAGCCCTGCCCGCCCTCATCCAATCCATCACCGTGCTGGTGATCACCCTGGTTTCCTACTCCGCCATGGCCGGCGCTATTGGTGGTGGAGGCCTGGGACAGCTGGCCATGAACTATGGCTACCAGCGGTACCAAGACGACGTGATGATCCTGGCAGTGGTTGGCATCCTCATCATCGTGCAAGCCATCCAAGCGATCGGCGACATGTGTAGCCGGCTGGTGGACCACCGCTGAGCCGCCACCAGCCGGGTTTCTTCCCACCCCCAAGGGGGACGAGGATGAGCCAGCACTGCCTTGACCACGCGCCGCCCGCGCCCGCGCTCCTGGCGCACGCACTCCTGGCGCCCAACTAAGAACTTCGCGGCCCCTGCGCCGCTTTCCGAAAATCCCATTTCAATGAAAGGACCATCATGCGTATCTCACGCCTAGTCACCGGCGCGGCTGCTGCCGCCACCGCCCTCGCCCTCACCGCCTGCGGTTCGAGCAGCCAACCCGCCGCCACCGGCGACGCCACTGCCACCGCGGCTGGGGAAGTCACCACCTTGAAGGTCGGAGCCTCCCCCGTGCCCCACGCCGACATCTTGAAGTTCGTTAACGACAACCTTGCCAAAGACGCCGGCATCGCGATTGAAGTAATCGAATCCACCGACTACAACATCCCCAACGAATCCCTCGCCGCCGGCGACCTGGACGCCAACTTCTACCAAACCGTGCCCTACCTGGAAGAAAAATCCGCAGAACGCGGCTACAAGTTCACCCCCGGTAAAGGCATCCACCTGGAACCCCTCGGCGTGTACTCGTCCAAGATCAAGGACCTGAAGGAACTCAAAGACGGCGCCCAAATCGGCATCATCGCCGACACCCAAAACCAGGCGCGTGCGCTCAAACTACTGGCCGCCAACGACCTGGTCACCCTGCCCGAATCCGGTGACATCACCATCCACACGGTGAAAGCCAAAGGCAACTACAAGTTCATCGAAGTTGAAGGAGCCCAGCTGGTGCGCTCCCTCGACGACGTCGACATCGCCGTGATCAACGGCAACTACGCCCAAGAAGGTGGCCTGTCCATCACCAAGGACGCGCTGGCCGCCGAAAGCCCGGAAAATAACCCCGCAGTGAACGTGCTGGTGTGGCGCAGCGAGGACGACGACAACCCCGCCATCAAGAAACTGGAGGAGTTGCTGCACTCGCCCGAGGTGAAGAAGTTCATCGAGGACTCCTGGGCTGATGGCTCGGTAATCCCAGCGTTCTAAGACTCACGGCCCGCCCAGCGCGGCGCGGTTAAGTGAGGTTGGCGCCCACCGTCTTTTGGCGGTGGGCGCCGAAGTTTGTGCGAGCGCTGGGGCGCGTGGCAGGGTTCGCGGGAGGTCCCGACTGGGGCGCGTGGCAGGGTTCGCGGGTTTTGGGTCGCGCGGGGGCGCGCGGCTGGGGCACGTGGCAGGGTTCGCGGGAGGTCCCCGACCGTCCTCGTGCTGAGAAGACCTGGGAACCTCGCTAGTGTGGAAGAAGTAGCAAAACGCTCCCACCAGGGCACTGACCCCGTTAGCTAGCCGCGGCGAAAGGAAGAAAATGACTCAGCCGGACCGGAAACCTAGCCAACCAGGCGAAGCCGAGGCCCCGCCCTCGCAAACCAAAACCACCAAAGAAGCTGAACGCCGGCGCCGCTGGCGCCGCGCCCACAAAGCCGAACTCAAAGCCGACCGCGCCGCCCGCGCCGACACCTCCTTCTTCGGCCACCCCCAAGGACTGGCCACCCTCTTCGGCCTGGAACTGTGGGAACGCTTCTCCTACCTAGGCTTCCAAGCCATCCTCGCCCTGTACTTCGCCGACGCCATCGCCAACGGCGGGCTCGGCTACGAAAAAACCACCGCCTCCTCCGTGGTCGCCGCCTACGGCGCCCTCGTCTACCTACTCGCCATCGCCGGCGCCTGGATCGCCGACCGCATCAGCGGCACCTACCGGGCCGTACTGTGGGGCGGCACCATCATCGCCGCCGGACACATCTTCATGGGGATCCCCCGCGAATTCTCCACCTGGGTGGGCCTAGCCCTCATCATCATCGGCACGGGCCTGCTCAAACCCAACGTCTCCACCATGGTTGGGGAACTCTACGAAAAAGGTGACCACCGGCGCGACGCCGGGTTCTCCATCTACTACTCCGGCATCAACATCGGCGCCTTCCTCGGGCCCGTGATCGCCGGATTCCTGGGGCAAAAAATCAACTGGCACTGGGGCTTCGCCGCCGCCGCAGTAGGCATGATCCTGGGCCTCATCCAATACGTGTGGGGACGCAAACACCTGGCCGGACGCATGCGCGCCGCCGCCGTACAAGAATCCTTCCGCCCCGACAAGAACTTCTACCTCACCATCGCCATCGTGGCCGCCGGATTCATCGTCGCCACCATCTTCGCCCTGGTCTCCCACAACGGGCTCGACCGGCTCATCAACATCGTCACCGGTATCACCGCGATCGTGCCCGCCGTGTTCCTCATCTACATGTACCGCTCCAAACGCGTCACCGAAACCGAGCGACGCAACCTCGCGCCCTACTCGCTGCTACTAGTCGCACTAGTGGCCTACAACCTGATGTACTTCCAAACCGGGAACACCCTGAACTTCCTGGCACTGGAACAAACCAACAACGTGCTACTGGGATACGAATACCCCTCCACCTGGTACATATCCCTCACCGCGATCGTAGAAATCGCCATGGGACCCGTCCTGGCGTGGCTATGGGTCAAACTGGGCAGGCGCCAACCCCACGTCGCCGCCAAAGTCGGCATCGGCACCGTGCTGGGCGGATTCGCGTTCGTCGTGATCGCCCTCGGCGCCTGGACCACCGGCACCAGCGGACTCATCCCCGCCCTGTGGGTCGTGGCCTGCTACGTGTTCCTCGGCCTGGGGGACCTGGTGCTACAAACCTCCGGCATGTCCGCCACCACCAAACTAGCGCCGCGCGCCTTCGCCTCCCAAACCATGGCCCTATGGTTCGCCGCCATGGCCCTAGCCCAAGGCATCCAAGCGCAAGTGGTGAAATACTCCACCGTTGAAAACACCGTCAGCTACTTCGGGATCCAAGGCCTCATCGTCATGGCATACGGCGCCCTGCTGATCGCCCTCACCCCGTGGCTGAGTAAACGCATGAAAGCCGTCGCCTGACCAACCACCCCCATCCGCGAGGACGAACCCACCCGTCCTCGTGAAAAGCCGCGAAAGCGGCCCGGAAGGAAAAATAAAAAATGAAAATCGTAACCGACTTCCCCTACCAAGTTGAAATCGTCGAAGACTGGATCCCCCTGTCCGACGGCACCCGCCTGTGGATGAAAGCGTGGCGACCCCAAACCAGCGAACCCGTGCCCGCGATCCTCGAATACCTGCCCTACCGGGCCGGCGACTGGACCGCGCCGCGCGACCACGAACGCCACCCCTACTACGCTGGGCACGGCTACGCCTCCATCCGCGTAGACATCCGCGGCCACGGCAACTCCGAAGGCGTCCCCGGAGACGAATACGACGCTCAAGAACACGCCGACGGAGTGGAAGTCATCAACTGGATCGCCAGCCAAGACTGGTGCACCGGGAAAGTCGGGATGTTCGGGATCTCCTGGGGCGGCTTCAACTCCCTGCAACTGGCCGCCCTGCAACCCGAACCCCTCAAAGCCATCGTCACCACCTGCTCCACCGACGACCGCTACGACAACGACGTGCACTACTTCGGCGGCTCCATGCTGGGAGTCGACATGCACGCCTGGGCCGCCACCATGCTGGCCTTCGAATCCCGCCCCGTGGACAAACGCGTGTGGGGAGACAAATGGTGCGACCAGTGGCTCCACCGGTTAGAACGCATGGAACCGTTCATCGACACCTGGCTCAGCCACCAAACCCGCGACGCCTACTGGCAACACGGATCCGTGTGCGAAGACTACTCCAAACTCAACGCCGCCGTCATGGCCGTAGGAGGGTGGAACGACCCCTACCGCGACACCGTGCTGCGCCTGATTGAACACCTGTCCGCGTTAGGTAAAAACGTACGCGGCCTGATCGGCCCCTGGTCCCACCAATACCCCGACCGTGACCTGCGCCCCGGCCCCCACATCGACTTCCTAGGCGAAACCCTGCGCTGGTGGGACCACTGGTTGAAAGACGAAGACCGGCAAGTGATGGAAGAACCCTTACTGCGAGCCTGGATCACCGACTCCGTGCGCCCCGCCTCCGTGTACGACGAAATGCCCGGGCGTTGGGTGGCTGAAGACAACTGGCCCTCCCCACAAGTGGAAACCCGCACCTTCCGTTTCGGGGATGCTGCCATCAGTCCGCTGGCGGCAGCTGGCGAAGACGGGGTGGAAGTGGCGTCCCCGCAAGACACCGGGTCGTGCGCCGGACGCTACTTCCCCTTCGGCAACGACGCTGACCTACCCATCGACCAGCGTCCCGACGACGGCCGCTCCGTGGTGTTCGATTATTTACTTCACGAGGACGTAGAGATCCTGGGCAACGCGGCGCTGCGTTTACGCGTACAAGCCAACGCCGAAAAAGGCCAAGTATACGTGCGGCTAAACGACGTCGCCCCCGACGGGTCGTCAACATTGATTACTCGCGGGAACTTGAACTTCACCTCCCGCGAAGGGCGCGACAAAGTGGTCCCCATGCCGGTGGGACAATGGGAAGACGTGACAGTGGCGATCACCGGGACAGGCTACCGCGTGCCCGCCGGCCACGTGCTACGCGTCGCCGTGTCCACCGCCTACTGGCCGTGGGTGTGGCCCCAAGCTGAACCCACCCGCCTGCTGGTCGATGCTGCGGGGTCAGCCCTGGAACTACCGGTGCGCCGCCAATCTGACAGCATCCGCGACCGCGACGCCAACGTGGTGTTCGGCCCCGCCCAACAACCCCAACCCCTGGACGTGCAATACCCCGAAGCCGGAAGGGCCGGAGCACAACGCCCCGAACGCCTCATCAGCTCCGACGTGGCCGCCCGCGAATCCTACCTCCAAGTGGACCCCGCTTACGGTGGCACCCGTATCTACCCCGACGGACTGCACTTCAACGAAGACTCCGTGGAACGGTACTGGATCGGGTGGGACGACCCACTCAAAGCGCGCACCGAATCGGAATGGAAAATCTCCCTGGCGCGTCCCGACCTGGACTGGGAAGCCAGCTTAGAAGCCACCACGCGCATCACCTGCGACGCGGAAAACTTCTACACCGAATCCGTGGTGACCTGCTACGACCAGGACGAAGAGATCTTCCACCGGGAGTGGAAGAAGACCATCGCGCGAGAAGCCAGCTGACGCGCAACGCGAGGGAGGGGCGCTCGCGGGAGGGTGGGGTTTGGTTCGGCGGGCGTGTGGGTGCCTCCTCGCGGGAGGTCAGGCGACCGACCGACTCCGCCGACCGTCCTCGCGAACTCGCCTAAAAATCCACCCGCGGAGCCTGCTGCGCACCCGGGTCAGCCGCGTACGAAACATGCGGCTCGAAACCGAACATGTTAGCGAACACGTTCGCCGGGAACACCTGCAGACGGTTGTTGTAGTCCATTACCGTGTCGTTGAAAGACTGGCGCATGTAGCTGATCTTGTCCTCGGTTTCCTCCAACTGGGACTGCAACTGCTGGAAATTCGCATTCGCCTTCAAATCCGGGTACTGCTCCGCCACCGCGAACAACGACTTCAACGCCGAAGTCAAACCAAAATCGGCTGCCACCTGCGCACCCGCATCACCCTGGCTCTTAGCGGCCACCACCCGCTGGCGAGCCTCCACCACATTTTGCAACGTCGAAGACTCATGCGTGGCGTAACCCTTCACCGTCTCCACCAAGTTCGGAACCAAATCCAAACGCCGCTGGATCTGCACCTCAACCTGCGCCAGCGCATTCGCAATACGATTGCGACGCACCACCAGGGAGTTATAAACCCACAGCGCGAAAAGGCCGACCAGTAACAGCGCCGCAACTAAAACAACTACCAAGATCGTGGCAGTGCTAGCGAACAACGAACTCACGATTATGAACGCTCCTGTCGTAGGGCCCGCAACCAGGTGGCCGCGCGCTTACTTCGCTGAAACCTACCAGCATGATACCCAACGAAACCCCCTCATCCATAGGAAAAGCGTAACTAGCGACCCGTCCTCGGAAATAAAAAACGCAGCTACAACGGCGCATTGGTAGCATGAGAAACAATCACGTGGGGGAGGAAAATGGAAACCCAAGCCAAACGACCAGCAAAAACCAAATGGGGCATCAGCATCCTGCTGCTGATCCTCGGGCTCATCGTCGGAACCGCGTTCGGCGGAGCCGCCAACGTCGCGAAACTACTGCCCTTCGGCGTCGACCAAGAAGAACAAAACAGCCAAGTAGTAAACGCCATCACGCGGCAAGAAAAAGTGGTGCTCCTGAAACTCGGGATGCAAGGCATCGCCTCCAAGAGCGTGCAATCCACCATCCTGGGCGTCGACGTGCCCGGCACCGCGCGAGCACTCTACCTGCAATACAACTACTCCGCCATGCTCGGCATCGACGGCAGCGGAGTCACCGTCACCCCCGAAGCCGAAAACACCTACCGCATCAACGTGCCAGCATTCGAATTCTTAGGGCACAGCGACGTGGAATTCAAAAAAGCGATCGAGAAAAACGGGATCATCAGCCTGGTGACACCCGAAATCGACGTCGCAGAAATGACCACCCAACTACTGAACGACACCGCCAAAGACCAACTCATCGCCGACAACCGCGAAGCGCTGCAAGACCAAGCGCGCGTGTTCTACACCGGGATTATTCACGGTATTGACCCGGAAGCGAAGATCGAAATGAGCTTCCACTAGGTAGTTGCGGCCGCCAAATTGGGCGGCGAGGGGCGGAACGCTGGGTTCGCGGGCGACTGCGGGGCGGCTCGCGCGCGGCAGGCCCCGACCTTGCGGGAGGTCCGCGAGAATCTGTGCCGACAACGGCGCGGCCCCCACCGGTCCCGGCCGCGGGAGGTCCCGACTTCGCGGGAGGTCTAATGCCACCCGCCAACCGCACCAACGAGAAAACTACCGCCCCGTCCTCGCCAATCAACACAAAAAAGTGGCGCCACCCGACCGGGCGACGCCACCGAAGCGGAAACCACTAGCTGACGATGCCGTACAAACGGTCTCCCGCGTCACCCAAACCGGGGACGATGTAAGCGTTCTCGTTCAGGCGCTCGTCCACCGAAGCAGTCACGATCTGCACGTCCGCGCGGTCACCAACCGCGTCCTCCACGCACTTCAAACCCTCCGGCGCCGCCAGCAAGCACAGGCAAGTCACGTCCCGCGCGCCGCGCTGCGTCAAGTAGTCAATCGCCGCCACCATGGTGTGACCAGTGGCCAGCATCGGATCCAAAATGAAACACTGGCGGCCCGACAAATCCTGCGGCAAACGATTCGCATACGTCTCGATCGCCAAAGTCTCCTCATCGCGCTTCATGCCCAAAAACCCCACCTCAGCGGTGGGCAGCAAACGAGTCATGCCCTCCAACATGCCCAGGCCCGCGCGCAGAATCGGGATCACAATCGGGCGCGGCTCGGCGATGCGCTTACCGGTGGTGGGAGACACCGGTGTTTCGATCTGCACATCTTCGACGAGGACGTCGCGGGTGGCTTCGTAGGCCAGTAGTGTCACCAATTCGTCAGCCAGTTGGCGGAACGTCGAGGACGGGGTGTTGCGGTTGCGCAACACGGTAAGTTTGTGAGCAATGAGTGGGTGATCAGCAACATGTAAACGCATGCTTATACAGTATCGCGTCGGGGGGAAAGAAGTGGCGCAGACAAGGCAGTGAACCCATTTTATTTAGGTAAAGTAAGGACTGTGGTTGAGCAAATTCCCCCTTTCCCGAAGCGAGCAGAACGACTGCGGCACGCTCGCGCGGCAAACCGCGCCGAGATGACTGACAGCCCGCGCCAGGCACAGACCCCGGCAGCGGGGGAGGGGCCCTCCCGCGACCGGGCCGCAGTTCCCACCCAGCCCTTCCCGTCACGAGTGGAACGCGCCCGCCGCGCCCGCCGCCAAGCCAACGCGCAACCCACAACAAGTGAGTCCGAGCCCCGTCAAAACGTCGTGGCGCGAACTGTCCGCACCCCCGGGGAGGCTGACTCTCCCGCGCCCGCGCAACCCGCACCCAGGCCCGCGACCGCGTACGCACCCGCAGCGAACTCACCGCACCCCGCACCCAGCCTGGCCTCCCGCGACGCGGTACTGGCCCGCGCCATGAACCGCGCCATCTTCCTCGCCAACCGCGCCCGCGAAAACGGTGACGTACCCGTCGGCGCCGTCGTCATTGACGAGGCCGGCACCG
>JAEWEQ010000095.1 GCA_023389315.1 Actinomycetes bacterium
CCCCACCCGCCCCTGCGGACACAGCAAAGCGCCGGTTGTCTTACTGGGAAATCCAGTTCGACAACCGGCGCTTAGGCAGTGTGCTGGCCTTCTTGCCAGCGGGATGGGCCTAAGGCTAGGCCCCGAGTCAGACTCGCTGAGAGCCTCGCGGCCGCAGCCGCTGGGGCGACTAGCGCCGCCCCAGCATCTGCGTTAGCTACGTTCGCGTCCGCGACGAGCCACCACCAGGCCCAGGCCGCCGGCAGCTAGGGCCGCGGCGATAACCGCCAAGGTCCCAGCTTGGGTGCCGGTGACCGGCATCTTCGGAGCGGTCGGACGCGGGGTCACTTTGTCCGCGGGGTTGCTCGGCAAGTCGGTCGGATCCACCGGGCCGGGGACAACCGGGCCAGGCTCGCCCGGTACCGGCGGCACCGGAGTGGGCTCACCCGGAACCGGCTCATCGGAGGCGCCAACCAAGGTCACCTGCACGTCCTTCACACCGGTCAGACCCATGGAGTCCGTAGCAGTCAGACGCAGCGTCACCGTCTCACCCTCGACCAAAATCGAGGAATCGAAGCTCAGCTGCAGGTCTTCATCCTGATCGTCGATCACCTTGAAGGCGTCGCGGATCTGCTGATCCACATCACCATCGGCGTAAACCGTCAGCGAATCGGGCCCTTCGATCACCGGCGCGTCATTCACCAGGAACGTCACCGCCTCGTCGGTGCGGTTACCGGCCTTGTCGAGGGCGGTGGCGGACAGTTCGTGGTAACCGGCAGCCAGCGGGCGATCCAGCTCCACAGTCAGGACGGTGTAGCCTTCGCCGGTGTTTTCCGCAGCGGCTTCCACCGGGGTGGCCTTTTCTTCGACATCCTTGGCCGCCACGGCTTCCAGTTCCGCCTTACTGAGGGTGGCGTCCTTGTCGGAGCCGTCCTCGGCGGCGGGGGTGGCAGCGTCAGAAGCGGTGTTAGCAGCCACGTTCGCGCCGCCACTGGTGGGCGGGTTGAATCCAGGATCGGGTTCACCCTTCACCAGGGTTTCGGCGCCGTTGGCGGGCACCACCTGGGTGTGAACGGTGTTCACTTCCACGCCATCCAAGTTCACCTGCAGGCTATCGAGGTGCGTATCCTTGGCAATCACCTTGATTACTTGCGAGGACGGTACTACGTCACCGTTCTTCACGCCCTCGAAAGTCAGCTCGGGAGCCAACGCGTCGATAATCACCGGGATCAGCTGCAGATAGGCGTTCCCAACTTGGTCGTACAGACCCAGCAGGATGCGGTCACCGTCTGCGATCTTCACATCAGCAGAGAAGTCCCGCACGTTCGCTTCCGGCTTGGGATCGTCAATGTCGAAGAAGTGCTCAACCACATCACCGTTCAAGGTCAGGGAGTAGCCAAAGGCGTTGTCCCACACCTTGCCAGCGAACTTCACCGCAGTGGTGTCCTTGCGGTAGAGGACACCATCGGGGTGAATCGTGGGTTCGGTCAGATCCAGACCCGGAACCTTGGAGTCGAACAGGATCTTCAACGCAGAATCGAAGGTCACGCGACCATCGACATCCACGATGCGTACGTTCACCGAAGTGATGCCCTGCTGCAGTTCGATGGGGGTGGAGAAGCTACCGTCGGGAGCAACCTCAACGACCTTGCCATCGACGCTGAACTCCTGCGGTACCCGGTTGAAGGTGCCGTGGAAGTTGAAGATGTGCTTATCGCCTTCCACCGTCACGTCCGGTGAATCCGGTTCCACGAAGTTGAATGCGCGGGCCGGATCAGCATTGGCGTCGAGCTTCAGATCCTTAGAAGTGTCAGCCGGGCGAGCCAGCGCAATCACCTGGGTCACTACGTTGACCCCGTCAGTAGCGGAAACCACTACCGAAGACACACTCGGATCCGGGGTGATGGTAGCGGTGAACTTACCATCCGTCACCGGCACGTCCTCACCGGCGATGCGCACACTGGCGATCTTCGCCAGGTCATCGCTGACAGTGCCTTCAATGGTGAGGGTACCGTCGGCGGCCAACTCAGCGGGCTTGCTCGGATCCGGGTTGGTGATGGTCAGAACCGGGGCTTGGTTGTCCACAGTGAAGGTCAGTTCCGTGCTTTCGGCGACACTTTCGTCAGCCTTCAGCGCTTCCACCAACACGGTGTTTTCGCCGCCACCGACCGGCACCTGAACGGTGAAGGAGCGGTCCTTCACATCCACTTCCACGTCTGACACGCGCACCTTCACCACGTCGGAGTGGACCGTCCCAGTGAGGGTGATCTTGCCGTCAGTGATTAGCGGTTCGTCAGTGAGCGGGGAAATGGAGGAATCATTAATGACCGCGCCATTGAGGAACCCAGCTTGCGACACCAGCAGTGCGCCTTCACCCAGGAACACGGTCTCTAGCGTGGTGTTACCCGCCAGGTCCAGGGCCTGGATGCGAACGTACTTCAAGCTGGCGGCGTTGGGCACATCCAGGTCGAAGGTGCCTTCGCTGCCGGCAACCGGCTTGGGCTGCGATAGCGGCCCGGCGTCGGAACCCACGGCGATTACCGAAATACCGGGGTTAAGAGCGACATTGTCAGCGACCTTAACGCGGATGGTGACAGTGCCCTCGGCGTTGGCCTCGCTCACGCTCACAATCTCCAACGTGGGGGCCACAGTGTCGATAGTGAAGGGCATGTCCACAACCTGCGGGTTCCATTCCTTCGACAGGGTGGAGGCCACCCGCATGGTGTAGTCACCGTCGGGAACGTTCACGAACTCAGCTTGCTGCGGATCCCACTTGGTGCCATCGAAACGGTTCGCCGACAGCGCGTAGGAAAGGGACTTGCCTTCTTTCTCCAGGTAGGTGGACAGCATGTGGCGCGAAACGTTGCGTTCGGAACCAAGCTTGCGCACTACCTCGCCATTCTTATCGAGGACGGAAACTTCCATCTCGCGCGCGTTACGCAACACCGCGACCGAGGGGAACACGGTGTCTTTCAGCCCGTCACCGTTGGGAGAAATCACCGTCTTGCCCGGCGCCATGGGAACTTCGAAGGAACCGACCTTGGTCACCAAGGAAGTGACAGTTTGGTTTTCTTCGCCCAGCAGTTGGGTCAGGTACGGGGTTTCGTCAGTGTTGTAAATGGGGGTGTCGATGATGGGTTCTTCATTCCAGTTACCAACAAACCCCAGGTAGGGCACCGACAGGGAGGGCTGTTCGGAATCTTGGGATTCGAACTGCACCCAGCCGCTGATCCAGTGTTTTTCAGTGGAACCGGGGGTGACGGTGAAGCTCACCTGGGTTTGTCCGTTTGCAGGAACGGTTACCTCGGTGACGTCAACACTGAGGGTGTCGCCCGCCGAACAAGAGGTGGTAATCGGGGCTCCATCACCGTTGCTTTCATTCACCACGCAGGTGCCGCCAGCTTTGAAAGTGCGGTCCTGGTTGGAGGCGTTGCGCAGGGTAATGGTGCGGCTTTGAGCGGCGGTGAAGTCCTTCAACTCCACCCACGGGGACCCATCGACGGTGGCGAACACGGAGGTGTTCATGGCGTCGTTAGTCTGCACCAGGCCGGCGCCCATCTGACGGGCGGAGAAAGGCACGTTGGCCTCATTGGTGAGCACCTTAGCGGTGTTTGCCAAAGCCACGCGGATTTGGTCGGTCAGCTCAGTGCCGGACAGGCCGGGGAACTTCTGGCTGAACTGTTCGCGCAGCAGCGCCGCCACACCAGCTACATGCGGGGAAGCCATGGAGGTACCCGACATCATGCCGTAGTCGTTGTTGTTCAAGGTGGAGTAAACGTTCCCACCGATGCCAGCTAGCTGCGGCTTGAACGACAGGTCAGAGGTGGAACCCCAAGAGGTGAAGTCGGACGGCTGCAAAGCGTTGGGCATAGCCACCAGCTTGCGGTCCTCAGTGAGGGTGAGGGTTACTTTCTTACCCGCCTTGAGGGCATCAGCCAGCAGCTGGCCATCGGTGTGGCCCATACCGGCGACTACCTGGGTGAACTCATCAACCCCAGCCATGCCGGGGATTTCATCCCCACCGTTGGCGTGGTTATAGATGATTACACCGGTGGCGCCCTTAGCTACCGCGTTCTTGACTTTGTCGGCGAAGGAAATCTCGCCGCGCTCGATCAACGCCCAGTTGCCCTTCACCGCGTCGGGTACCTGCTCGGGCTTGCCCAGTTCGGCGTAAACCAGGGTGTGGGCTTCATCGTCGCGAGTACCGGCCTGCTGACGGTAGGACAAGTCCTTATTTTCACCGTCAATGTTGGCGCGCGCCACGGTCTGCACCGCGGAGGAGTTGTTAACCGAGGCCACCGAAACCGCTGCTTCACCGGTGGAGGGCGTACCCACCGCACCGTCGTCGAGGCGGTCGTAGTTATCGTCGGTGGTGCCGTTCGCAGAGGAGGACAGGCCTTCGTTGCCGGCGGCGACGATGACTTCCACGCCGGCGTTTACGGCGTTGATAATGGCGCGCTGTTCACCGGACTCGCCCGAAACCAGGCCGTTGGAAGCACCCAGCGACATGTTGATGACGTCGGCGCCGTGCTTCACGGAGTCTTCGATGGCGGCAATAATGTCATCGCCAGCCGCACCGCTGCCCTTGGACGGGTCGTTGGAGAACACTTTCATGGCCAGCAGCTGGGCGTTAGGAGCAATGCCGTTGATGCGTCCGTTGCTAGCGACGGAGGCATCCTCGCCACCATTGGCTGCCACAATGCCAGCTACGTGCATGCCGTGCTGGGAAGCAGTGGTGTCCACCACGGTGCCGTTTTCGTCGGCGTAGTTGTAGCCGAAGGGAACCTTGGCGGTGAAACCAGCTTCGGGGGCTAGCTTGGTAGCTACGCCCTCATCCAGGCGCATGTCTTGGTGAGAAATGTCGATACCGGTGTCAATGATCGACACCACGATGCCGGCCCCGTCCACTCCGTGGGCGGTGCGCGCGGTCACCGACTGGGTCAGTTCCGCAGCGGTTTCCATCACCGGGTAGTAGGTGCGCACTGGCTGGACCGATTTAACTTGCGGCTCCGCTTGCAGCTTGGCGATCTGGTCGGTGGGGATCTGCGCGGAAAAACCCTTAACGAGGTAACCGAAGCTGCGATCCACCTTCAGGTTGTAAGTCTTGGACCACTTTTCAGCCAGTTCCTGGACTTCGGCCAGGCGGGCCAGTTCGTTACCGGGACCAGTGGGTTGGCCAGTGATCAGCACCATCACCTTTTGGGTTTCCGCAGTTACCGGACCGGGGGCAGTGGTGGCTGCGTCAGTGGGATTTTCGGATGCTGCCTCCAGCAGCGCGTCAACCACCGAGGGCGGTGGCGAGGCTGGCGCGGAGGGGGCCGGGGTGGGCTCATTCGGGGTGGCAAATGCCATCGCCGGGGTCAGAGCTAAGGCCAGTCCCGTTGCGCCAGCGAGGAAACGCGACGTTATTCTCACGCGTGTACTCCATTCGGCTGTTCTAATAGGACCCCTTAACTTTGGCAGGTGAAAGCCGGTGGAGGTGGCGCTGTCCGTATTCTGTGCAGTTTTTTACATTTCTTCTTTCTTACCCACGTTTGAGGTAAGCGAAATCAACACCGTCCCAATGAAAGTCGTCAGCGGGATCGCGGCGATCAGTCCGATACTGGCGATCAGGGTGCGCACAATCTCTTCCGCGATGGCCGAGGACGTGGCGATATCCCACCAGGGCCGGTCCACCATCATTGCCAGCAGCAGGGCCGGCAGCGCGGTACCAGCGTAAGCGAACGCCAGGGTGTAAACGGTTGAAGCAATATGGTCACGCCCAATACGCATGGCGCGGGCAAATAGGCGCGCCCGCCCCATATGCGGGTTAGCGGCGTGCAGTTCCCAAATCGCGGAGGCTTGGGTGATGGTGACGTCGTTGAGGGCACCCAACCCGGCGATCACGATGCCACAGATTAAGAGGGAGGGCAGGGCCACGGAGGGTAGGAACCCGAAAATGAACTGCGCGTCCTCGGACGTGGCACCCGATAGGTGCACGGCGTCAACTTCCCAAAGTGCCAGCAAAACCGTGAGTACCACCCCGCCGAAAGTGCCCAGCAGGGCGGTGGTGGTGCGGATGGATACGCCGTGGGCGAAGTAGACGGAAGAGAACATCATGGCGGATACGCCAACTAGCGTCACCGCAAGGGGTTCGGCCCCGGACATAATAGCGGGCATCACGAAGTACACCAAGATCAACACTGAGCTGGCGAGGCCGGCGATGGCGGCAGCGCCGCGCCAGCGTGCCACCACGATCACGAGCACCAGGTAGATGGCTATCAAAATGATCATCGGTTGGGAGCGCTCCACGTCCCAGTAGTAGTACAGTCCCGGGCCTTGCGGGAAGGGGTTGGAGTGCAGGGTCTTTACCACCGTGCCGATGGTGAGGGAGGCGTAAACCTCCGGGGGGATTTGGAGGGAGACGACTTGGCCCACGCCCTCGCCACTGATGACTTCGGCGCACACCGCTCCGGGGATGGGGGAGCGCCCGGGGTTGCCCGGTGCCGGTTGGCCGCCCTGGCTGCCGTCGCTAGGGGCCGCGCCGCCCTGGTCGGTGGTTTTGCCAACCCCCGCACCGCCCTCGCCGCTATCTTGCTCAGTTCCGCGCTGGCTCGGTGGCTTCATCAGCGGGTTAATGCTGTCGGAGCACTCGCTCGGATCCAGCGAGGTTACCCGCACCTTGCCGCTAGTGGTGCCCTCCGAATACGGGGGCAACGTGCCCACCGGGGATTGTTCGGAGGTGGGCCAAAGTATTGCCATGCCCGCGATGGTCGCCACCGCCAGGGGCACCACGATCGCCGCCAGCAGCAGTCGAATGCGGTTGAGTTTGGAAGCGGGCAACTTCAAAGGCCCGTGATCGTGACTGTGGCTCATAGGAACACCCTAATGGGAAGCACCCCCGTTGGCCGCCAAGAGGATCGGCGGTGGCGGGTGGTGCCTGTCCCACCTCCCGCATTTGCTACCTTGCTGGCAAACGCATAAAAACCGCGTAATCTGATAGGATTTCTCGGTATTTCAAGTCCAAAGAGGAAAGCTATGAAGCTAGCGGTTATTCAACTCATCGTCCTGCTTTTAGGGTTACTGGGCGGTCTACTGTTCGGCACCCGCAAAGTCCGCGGCGCGCTGTGGGGAACCCTGGTTGCGGTGGTGGCCAACGCCCTGGCGGTGCTGACCATGATCTTCGCCCGGCCCGAGTTTCAACTGTATTACCACGGTGAAGGGCGGCGACTTTTCGGTATCTACGCCATCGCAGCTACCGGCATTTTGGTGCTGCTTTCAGTGTTCCTAGCTTTCGCTTCTGGCCGCTGGCAGATCCGCTGGCACCGCCAACGCCTCAGCGTCGTCTTCTTCGTGATGGTCACGGTATGGACCTTGGCGGGGGCGATCGTGGCGCTCATGGTTTTCGCCTCCCTGTGGACGGTGCGCACTTTCGGCCCGGTGACACCTGACGCGGTGCGTTTCTTCCTCACCGGCACCGCATTGGCGGATTCGCCACCCGACATGGTGCAGACGGTGGTGAACCAGGTGGCCTTGCCCACCGTCCTCGTGGGGGCGTTGGTGGGGTTGCTTTCCGGACTGCGTTTCTCGCTCCATTTCGACCCACACCCACCGGCGTTTGACGCCGGCGTCACCACCGATTCGCCCCGTGCGTTCGATTCACCCGATTCGCGAGGACGTTCCCGCCACCTGGGGGTCAAGGGCAGTCGGCGCCTGATGCACTTGGTACTGGCCGGTGGTTTGGCGCTGATGGTGGCGTTTTCAGCGACCATGGTGCCGTTAGTGGGGGTGGCGCGCTCCTTCGTGGAGAAGTCTACTTTCATCGAGGAATACTACGTCGAGCCCACCGCTGAGAATATGGTGGTGCCCAAGCAGCCTAAGAACTTGGTGCACATTTTCATGGAGTCCATTGAGAACTCCTACTACAGCCGGGAAGAAGGCGGCTATCTGGATAAGTCACTGATGCCGGAGCTGGCTGAGCTCACGCGCGAGGGCGTGTCCTTTTCTAATACCGACAAGTTCGGTGGTCCCCACCAGACGCCGGGAGCCACTCACTCCATCGCTGGGATTATCAACATGCAATCCGGGGTGCCCATGGTGCCGGTTAATTTTAGCACCGAATGGGCGCTGGCTTACGCTGACTTCCCGAACCTGGGGCGGATATTGCACGAGCAGGGATACCAGAATTTATTCATGCTTGGTGGGAAGCGATCCTTCCACCAAATGGGGGAGTATTTCACCGAGTATGCGAACTTCGAGATTTTTGACCATGACACCGCCAAAGAACGCGGCCTGGTGCCGGCCGATTACCACGTGTGGTGGGGCATCGAAGATGACAAGCTTTACGAATTCGCCAAAGCGGAGCTGACGAAACTAGGTGATTCCGAAAAGCCGTTCTACTTCATTTTGGAAAATGCCGATACCCACAATGCTGACGGTTACCTGTCGCCCAACGCCACCGAGCGGCCTTCTGATTCGCAGTACGGCAACGTCATCTACTACTCCCAGGGGGAAGTGGTGAAGCTGGTGCGATGGATGCAGCAGCAGCCGTGGTACCAGGACACGGTGGTGGTGATTACCGGGGACCATAAATCGAAGGACCCGAAGTTCTTTGCGGGGTGGGATGCGAACTACGAACGCACCATCGTGAACATAATTCTCAACTCGGACCGACCCCGCCCGGGAGCGGATGTCACCAATAACCGCGAGTTTGTGCCGGTCGACTTCTTCCCGACCATTGCCTACGCCATGGGATTTGAGATCGAGGGCGAACGCTTGGGTTTGGGAACGAACCTGTACTCGGGTGAGCCTACCTTGGCCGAACAGGTGGGAGTCGAGCGCATCATCGAAGAATTGGGGCAGCGCAGCGATTTCTACGAAGATCGAATGATCCACGATCTGACGCGCAAAGAGTTCCAGCAGTGAGCGCGAGGGCGGTTTATTCGCCCAGTAGTGCATCTTGTGCGGGTAATTGGTCCCAGCGACTTTCAGTTGGAAGTCAAGATACTATGATGGAATCCCTAAAATGAGTGCGTTTTAAAGGGCGATAAACTTTGCTATACGATCGCGTCTATTGCGCATAATTGCAGCAGCTGGGGCTTAGGTGCCAAGTTTTAGCAAGGTAAAATCGCCTTCAAGCGATTTGCCTTGCTAAGTCGCACTTTCCTTGTCTCAAATTCGGTTTCCTGTGGCATTATCTGGTTAATGCGTGATATTTTTTATTTGTCTGAGAATCAGATCTTTGAAGGGAGAGAAATAAATGGGTACTCGTACTCGCGTGATACTGGTTGATGACATTTCCGGTGAGGACGCGCAAGAGACTGTAACTTTCGGTCTGGATGGCGTGGCTTACTCCATTGATCTGACCACTGAGCATGCCAAGGAACTGCGTGACTCCATGAACAAGTGGGTCTCTAAGGCGAAGCGCACCGGTGGGCGCCGCAAGGCCGGCACCGGTGGTCCTGCGCAGGTTTCCGAATCTCACGCGATCCGCGAATGGGCAGCGCAGCAGGGCATTAAGGTAAATGCCCGTGGCCGGATCCCCACGGAAATCCGTGAAATGTACTTGGCGGCCTGCAACTAGGCCCTACACAGGTATTTGACTGAATAAGAATCGGGCGCGACTCGCCGGTGGGAAGAAAACTTCCCCCGGGGCCGCGCCCGATTTGTATTTTCGCAGCGCCTTTCGGGCCTGCCGACCCGTCCTCGTCACTGGCCTCAAGTCCTAGCCACGGTCAGGGCATACGTGAGAAGATGAAACCATGAGTTACAAACTGATTCTGCTCCGTCACGGGCAAAGCGATTGGAATGCTAAGAACCTGTTCACCGGTTGGGTGGACGTCCCCCTGTCCGACTTGGGCAAGGAAGAAGCTGTACACGGCGGCGAACTGCTGAAGAAGGAAGGCGTGCTGCCGGACTTGCTGTTCACCTCCTTGCTGCGTCGCGCCATCATGACCGCGAACCTGGCTTTGGATGCTTGCGACCGCCACTGGATTCCGGTGGAGCGCAACTGGCGTCTGAACGAGCGTCACTACGGCGCCCTCCAGGGTAAGAACAAGAAGGAAATTCGCGACGAGTACGGTGATGACCAGTTCATGCAGTGGCGTCGTTCCTACGACACCCCGCCGCCGGTCATCGAAGCGGGCTCGGAATACTCCCAGGACTCCGATCCGCGTTACGCGGGCGAGCCGATCCCGGCGACCGAATGCCTCAAGGACGTGCTCGAGCGCATGCTCCCGTACTGGGAAGAAAGCATTGTCCCGGCCATCAAGACCGGCAAGACCGTGATGATCGCGGCCCATGGCAACTCCCTGCGCGCGATTGTGAAGCACCTCGATGACATCTCCGATGATGATATTGCCGAGCTGAACATTCCCACCGGTGTGCCGTTGCTGTACGAACTGGATGAGGAAACCCTCAAGCCGGTGAAGAAGGGCGGGACCTACCTGGATCCGGAAGCCCAGGCGAAGATTGAAGCAGTAGCCAACCAGGGTAAGTAACCCGGCGGCTGCGTTAAGCCAACCACGAGGCGGGGTCTGCGAATAGTCGCAGGCCCCGCTTTGGCGTCCGTCAGCGGGCACGGTGGGTGGGGCGGGAGTTGGCGCGGGGCCGGCGAAGTACCTGCGGGGCACCTGGCGCGGGGCCTGGCTCCTAGGCTGGCCCTGTGGCTGGCGCGGTGGCTGCCTGGGCACTTGCGGGCCACCTGCCGCGGTGGCGCCCAGGAAGTGAACTACCCGCGTGGATTGCCCGGCAAGCTGATAAAATAGGGGATGGTCAATCGAGTTGGGAGAAAATGCGCGATGACTTTCAAAGTTGGCGAAACCGTTGTCTATCCGCACCACGGTGCCGCGGTAATCGAAGAAATTAACACCCGCAAGTTCGGCGGGGAAGACAAAACTTACTTGACGTTACGGGTCATTCAAGGTGACCTCACCATCCAGGTCCCGGCGGAAAACGTTGACCTGGTGGGGGTGCGCGACGTAGTTGACGAGGACGGGTTCCAAGAAGTCATGGATGTCCTGCGTGAAGAAAACGCTGAAGAGCCTTCCAACTGGTCCCGCCGCTACAAGGCGAACCACGAAAAGATCGCCACCGGCAACATCATTCGCGTAGCCGAAGTGGTGCGCGACCTATCGCGCCGCGACTCCTCCAAAGGGCTGTCGGCCGGGGAAAAACGCATGCTGTCGAAGGCACGCCAGATCCTCACCTCGGAGCTGGCCTTGGCCCGCGACGTGGATGAAGAAACCGCCACCGATAAGCTCAACGAGATCCTCGGTGTGAACGAGGACGGCGACCAGGTGGAAGCGCCCAGCGCCGAGTCCGCTGAAGACACCAAAGCCTAGCCGAGCTAGGTGAACGACGTGACCGCGCCAGTGACCATGCGCCCGAACGGGGCGTGTGGAACTGGCGCGGCTTACTGTAACGGGGCGTCGGAAACTGGCGCGGTTTACTGTGTGGTGACGGCCGCCGGGTCCGGCACCCGCCTGGGCTTCAACCAACCCAAAGCCCTGGTTCCGGTCGCTGGAGTGCCGATGGTGGTGCGTGCGGTGACCGGGATGTTCGCCCACCCGCAGGTGGTGGCGGTGGTGGTGACCGCCCCAGCTCAACAGTTGCCGCAGTTTGATGAACTTTTCGCCAATGATTCACGAGTGCGGGTAGCGCCCGGCGGGCGCGAGCGGCAAGACAGCGTGAGCGCCGGACTATTGGCACTAGAACAGTTCGCGCGCGAGCTGGGCCAACCAATGGGACCGGATTCGCCGGTGTTGATTCATGATGCCGCGCGGCCCTTAACACCTCTGCCGGTGGTGAACGCGGTGGTCGATAACCTGCGGGCCGGGTTGCCCGCAGTGATCCCGGCGCTGCCAGTCACCGACACCATCAAGGTAGTGCCGCAAACCCCAGTCGCCGGCGAACCGCTTGAGACAGCGCCGCGAGCCCAGGTAATGGAACCGCAAACCCCAGTCGCGGGGGAACCGGTGGAGCCCGTGGTGGGAGCAGTGGACCGCGCGGTGCTACGCGGCGTACAAACCCCGCAGGGCTTCCACTGGGGAATCATCCAGCGCGCCCACGGCCTACCGGGCGCAGGCGAACACACCCAGCCACCACCGCTGGCGGTCACCGACGACGCAGCCCTGGTTGAAAGCCTGGGGGAGCCGGTGTACCTGTGCGCCGGGTCGGAGCTATCCATGAAGGTAACTACCGCCTTCGACCTGGAAGTAATCGACTTCCTGGCGGCCCGGAGCTAAGCCAAGCGCGGCCCGCCACGTCTTCGTCGAAATAAGAACGATGAATTTCTGAATCAGAAAATGTCTCATTTTGCTGCCAAAAAATCCCCAATTTCAGATGAGTATGCACCGATAACGCTGGAAGTTCGCTAAAGTCAAAGCGTGAGTATTGATCCCAGACACGAACAACTAAACGAAGGCGACCTGGTTCGCACCACGCCCTCGCGCCACGAAGTCCTAAACAAGACGGTGCTGTCTTGGGCAGCTTGGGACTGGGGGTCGGCGGCTTTCAACGCAGTAGCCACCACCTTCGTATTCTCCGTCTACCTCACTTCCGGACTATTCGGCAACTCAGACCAAGCTACCTCCGCCCTCGGCGTGGGATTGGCAATTGCCGGGTTCATCATCGCCCTGCTCGCCCCCATCACTGGGCAACGCGCCGACCGCCGCGGTAAGGGCACCTTCTGGCTGGGCGTGAACACCTTCATTGTGGTGGGTCTGACCGCAGCGATGTTCTTCGTCCGCCCAGAGTCACCCCTGGGCCCTGCCGGCGCCCTGTGGTTAGGTATCGCACTGCTGGGACTGGGTAACATCTTCTTCGAGTTCGCCTCGGTGAACTACAACGCGATGCTCGGGCGCATCAGCGCACCGCATAACATGGGCCGCATCTCTGGCCTAGGGTGGGGAGCCGGATACGTCGGTGGCATCGTGCTACTGCTTATCCTTTTCGTTGGTTTCATCCATCCCGAAGTTGGCTGGTTCGGAGTCACCGGCGAGGACGGGTTGAACATTCGCGTTGCCATGCTCCTAGCTGCCGCTTGGTTTGGCCTTTCCGCTATCCCGGTGCTGTTCGCGGTGCGCGGTCGCGCGTTCGAAACCCCACAAGCTGACGACCAGCATGAAAGCATCGTCACTTCCTACAAACTCCTGTGGCGCACCGTGAAACGCCTGTGGAACGAATCTCCTAACATCATTCACTTCCTGATCGCTTCCGCTATCTTCCGTGACGGACTGGCCGGGGTCTTCACGTTCGGCGCGGTGATCGCCGCCGGCACTTTCGGTTTCTCCAAATCCGAGGTCCTGATTTTCGGGGTCGCGGCCAACGTGGTGGCCGGTGTTGCGACCATCGGTTTCGGTGCCCTGGATGACAAGTTCGGGCCTAAAGCCGTGATCCTGCTGTCCTTGGTGTCGATGGTACTGGCCGGCGGAGCCGTGTTCGTATTCCACAATGGTGGTAGCAAAGTTTTCTGGGTATTCGGCCTGATCTTGTGCATCTTCGTGGGCCCCGCCCAGTCGGCCTCTCGCTCATTCCTGGCCCGCATCATCCCCCCCGGGCGTGAGGGTGAGGTCTTTGGCCTCTACGCCACCACCGGTCGCGCCGTTTCCTTCCTGGCTCCCGCCATGACCGCGCTGTTCATTGAACTTGGCAAACATGTAGTGGACGAGGGGCAGTCCGCTCAGTACTGGGGAATCTTGGGGATCGCGCTGATCTTGCTAGCTGGCCTGGTGCTGATGCTGCGCGTGAAGTCCCACAGTGAGCAGATCACTTCTTTTGACGATCATTCCGGCGAGGACGTTCCCGTCCTCGGGAAATAAAGGCAACCGCCAGTGATCTAGCAGTGGACAACGCCAACTCAGCACCTACGGGACCGGCCGACGAGGGCGAGTTTTCCGGATACTTGGAATCTTCACGCGAGTACCGCCGCATCGCGGTGAGCCTGTTCCTGGCAGGGTTGGCGACCTTCGCGCTACTGTACGACACCCAGCCGATGCTGGTGCTGATCGGGGAAGAGTTCAACCTCAGTGCCGACCAAGCGGCCCTGTCCGTGTCGGCCTCCACCATCGGCCTGGCGTTCGCGCTGATCTTCGCCGGCCCCCTATCGGAGCGACGCGGACGCACCTCCATCATCTTCATCTCCCTGTTCGCATCCTCCGCCATGGGCATCGTGGTGGGGTTGGCACCCTCGTGGTACCTGCACTTGCTGGCGCGTTTCATCCTGGGCATCACGGTTTCGGGCCTGCCGGCGGTGGCGATGGCGTACCTGGCGGAAGAAGTGAACCGCAAAGCGCAGGTGCGCGCCGCCGGGCTGTATATCGCGGGAACGGCCCTGGGTGGGATGAGCGGGCGCCTGGTGACGGGGGTGATCGCGGAGTTCTTCGGTTGGCGCGGCGGTGTGATCGGCATGGGCCTGGTGGCGCTGGCGTGTGCGGTGGCAGTGTTCCGCCTGCTGCCAGCCTCGCGCGGCTTCACCCCATCGGAGCCGGGCCTACGCCACCTGTGGGAACAGACCGCCGCCATCATGCGTGACCCGGTGCTGGTGGGCCTGTTCGTGGTGGCTGCGACCTCCATGGGATCGTTCGTGGGGGTTTTCAACATCATGGGCTACCGCCTGGAAGCCCCACCCTATGAACTGTCCGTGGGCGTGGCCGGCCTGGTGTTCTTGGTGTACGCGCTGGGCTCCTACGCCTCCGCCTTCGCCGGCCGCATGGCTGCCAAATGGGGGCAACGATGGGTGGAGCCGTGGGCAATGCTGGTGATGATCGCCGGATTGCTGCTGACCTTGGCCCCGCCGCTGTGGCTGGTGATCGTGGGGCTGGCAGTGTTCACCTGCGGGTTCTTCGCCGTCCACGGCGTGGCCGCCGGATGGGTGGCAGCGAGGGCGAAAGCAGGGGTTGGTGGCACCGGGCAAGC
>JAEWEQ010000003.1 GCA_023389315.1 Actinomycetes bacterium
ACAATGGTGTGCTCGAACTGCGCGGTGCGCGACCGGTCCGCTGTGACCACTGTCCAGTTATCCTCCCACTGCTCCCACTTCACCGTCCCCAGCGTGAGCATCGGCTCAATCGTGAACACCATGCCCACTTCCATCACCTGGCAGGCTCGCTGCGAATCGTAATGGGGAATGATCAGCCCCGAGTGGAATGCTTCCCCCACGCCGTGCCCGGTGTAGTCACGCACCACCCCGTAGCCGAACCGCTTCGCGTAGCGCTCAATCACCCGCCCAATCACGTTGATTTCACGCCCCGGCGCCACCGCTTTAATGCCGCGCATCATGGCTTCGTGAGTGCGCTCGCACAGCAGGCGAGATTCCTCATCCACGTCCCCCACGTAGAACATTGCGCAGGTGTCGCCGTGCACACCATCAAAATACGCGGTCACGTCAATGTTGAGGATGTCGCCTGCTTGCAGCTCACGATCATCGGGAATGCCGTGGCAAATCACCTCATTCACCGAGGTACAGATCGTCTTTGGGAAACCCATATAGTCCAGGCACGAAGGGTAGGCGTCGTGGCTGATGATGTACTCGTGCGCGATCGCATCCAGCTCGTCGGTACGCACCCCCGGGGCCACCGCGGCCCCCGCCGCCTGCAGGGCTCCGGCCGCGATCTTCCCGGCGCGGCGGATCTTTTCCACCACTTCAGCAGACTTCACATCGGAAGTGGTCACCACTTCTGGCCCGTCGTGGAACAGGTACTCGGGGCGTTCAATGTGGGCCGGGACCGCGCGTTTGGGGGAAATATTCCCCGGGCGCGCAGTGCCCAGTGGGGCGCGGCGCGCCAGTTTCGCAGTGTCAGGAAGGTCAGCAGGTTTCATCATCTTCTACTTAGTCGACTACAAGTGCTTCTTTACTTGTAACATTACCCGCCTGCCCTCCCGAATGGGAACGAGGACGGGGTGGGCCTTGGTGAGCCCTGCTGGGTGGGTACCTTTCCACGAGGACGGACGGACCGTCCTGGGGAAAATCAGGCGGTCAGTGAGCGTGGTAGTTTTCTTCCGCCGGGAACGAGCCATCTTGCACCGCCGCGCAGTACTGCGCCGCCGCGGCCGTGAGCTCCTGGCCCAGCTCCGCGAAACGACGCACGAAACGCGGAGTCCACTCGGTCATCCCCACCATGTCGGACCACACCAGCACCTGCCCCGAAGTGCCCGGCCCAGCCCCGATCCCAATGGTCGGAATATCGAGGCGCTCAGTGACTTCCTGCGCCACATCCGCTGGCACCATTTCCAGCACCAGCAGTGACGCGCCCGCATCCTGCAGCGTCAGGGCATCGGCAATCAAACGCTCGCGCCCCGAGCCCCGTCCCTGCATGCGCGGCCCACCCAGCGAGTTCTCCGACTGCGGCGTGAACCCCAAGTGCCCGCACACCGGAATGCCCGAGGACGTGAGCAGCCACACCGCCTCCAGGCGCGGTCCCGCGCCCTCCAGCTTCACCATATTCGCGCCGGCCTTCATCAGCTGCGCGGCGGACTCGAACGCTCGCGCCGGGCTGGCCTCATAACTGCCGAAGGGCAGGTCCGCGATCACCAGCGGCCGCTTCGCCACCGACGCCACTGCCGCGGTGGCCCGCACCATGTCCTCCAAGGACACCGGTAGAGTCGAGCCCAACCCCAGCATCACGTTGCCGTAAGAATCACCCACCAACAGGGTGTCAACCCCCGCCTTGTCCAGCAGCGCCGCAGTGAGCGCGTCGTAGGCCGTGAGCATCGTCAGCTTGCGGCCGGCGGCTTTGGATTGCGCCAGATGATGAACGCGCCAAGTTTTTGGTTCTTGGAAAACGGGCGTGTCTGCGTCGCCCGCTGCCCGCGTGTTGGCGGGGCTCACGGCAGCCGTGCCGGTCGCGCAAGCCGGCGTCTTAGGCGCCGCTGGAGCGGGCTCGTCCGAGGTGGTAGTCACGTGAGCGTCAGCGCCGTGCGGGCGATCTGGGTTTGCCAGGTGCGCCGCACCTTCCGTCTGGTCAGCGCTGGCATCTTCATGCGCATCTTGGGCGGAGTCGGCGGCGCCGGAGCCGGCGGGGAAAAGATAACTCATATTTCTAAATTAGGGGTAGTAACCGGGGTTGTCACCTCTAGGGCCCGCTGAGAGGGGCAGGGGAGCACAGGCGCCACTATCTGGGCCGATTCACCCCCGCGCGCCCTCGCGCGTTAAGGTGGATGGCGGTAATACCAGCACGAAGGCCAAGGTAATGACTGAACTAAACAGCGTCAACCCCCTCGATGCGGGGCAAATGGAAAAAATCGTCGGCGACGCCCTCGCGGCCATACAGAACGCCGCCGACCTTGACGAATTCCGCAACGCCAAACGCCAACACTTGGGCGAAAACTCCCCGGTAGCGGCCGCCTCCCGCGCCATCGGGCAACTGCCCGGAGCCGACCGCGCCGCCGCCGGTAAAGCCCTCGGCGCCGCTCGCGGCCAAATCAACGCCGCCTTGGAAGCGCGCCAGACCGTCCTCGAAAAAGAAAACGAAGCCCGCCTACTGGCCCAGGAAACCGTGGACGTCACCGCCGCCAGCAACCGCACCTACCCCGGTGCGCGCCACCCGCTGGGCACCCTGATCGACGAAATCAACGACTTCTTCGCCGCCATGGGGTGGGACATCGCCGAAGGCCCCGAAGTGGAACACGAATGGTTCAACTTCGACGCCCTGAACTTCGACATCGACCACCCCGCGCGCCAAATGCAGGACACTTTCTACGTTGATGGCACCTCCGTGGGAGGGGAAAACCCCGAGGGTGCGCACCTGGTGATGCGCACCCACACTTCCCCCGTGCAAGCCCACGTCATGCTCGGCCAGAAACCACCCATCTACGTGGCCTGCCCGGGCAAAGTGTTCCGCTCCGACGAACTCGACGCCACCCACACCCCGGTGTTCCACCAAGTTGAAGGCCTCGCCATCGACAAGAACCTCACCATGGGGCACCTCAAAGGCGTACTCGACCACTTCGCCAAAGCCATGTTCGGGCCCGCCGCCCGCACCCGGTTGCGCCCCTCCTTCTTCCCCTTCACCGAACCCAGCGCCGAAATGGACCTGTGGTTCCCGCAGAAGAAAGGCGGCGCCGGGTGGATCGAATGGGGCGGCTGCGGCATGGTTAACCCCAACGTGCTGCGCGCCTGCGGCATCGACCCGGACGAATACTCCGGCTTCGCCTTCGGCATGGGCCTGGAACGCACCCTCATGCTGCGCCACTCCATCGCCGACATGCACGACATTGTCGAGGGCGACCAACGCTTCTCCCTGCAATTCATCGGACGTGGGAAGGGAAAATAAAACATGCCTAACGTACCTATCTCCTGGCTTAAAGACCACACCCAAGTCCGCCCCGGCACCAACGCCCAAACCCTGGCGGCAGACCTGGTGAAAGTGGGGCTGGAAGAAGAAACCATCCACGAAGCCGCCGTTAAAGGCCCCCTGGTAGTGGGCCGCGTCCTCACCCTGGTGAAGGAACCACAAAAGAACGGCAAAACCATTAACTACTGCCGCGTAGACGTGGGCACCTACAACGACGCGCCCGGCACCGGGAAAGAACCCTCCGACCTGCCTTCGCGCGGCATCATCTGCGGTGCCCACAACTTCAAAGAAGGCGACCTGGTGTGCGTTATCCTCCCCGGAGGCGTACTCCCCGGCGGGTTCGAAATCAGTGCCCGCAAAACCTACGGTCACATCTCCGACGGGATGATCTGCTCCGAACGTGAACTCGGACTATCCCAAGAACACGACGGCATCATCGTGCTCACCGAGAACTACCCCGATCGCGACCTGCCCGAAGTGGGGGAGGACCTGATCGAGTTCCTGGGCCTGGGCCAAGAACTACTCGAAATCAACGTCACCCCCGACCGCGGGTACTGCTTCTCCATGCGTGGCGTGGCCCGCGAATACTCCCACTCCACCGGCGCGGTCTTCACCGACCCGGGCCTGCCGACCGCCCTCGCCCACGAACTTCCCGAAGCCAACGAGGACGGGTTCAAAGTGGAAGTTGACGACCAGGCCCCCATTCGCGGCCAAGTCGGATGCGACCGGTTCGTCACCCGCATTGTGCGCGGAATCGACCCCACCGCCCCCACCCCCAAATGGATGGTAGAGCGCCTCGAAGCCATGGGCATGCGTTCCCTGTCCCTGGCGGTGGACGTCACCAACTACGTGATGCTGGACCTGGGCCAACCCCTGCACGCCTACGACCTGTCCGCGGTGGCCGAACCCATCGTGGTGCGCCGCGCCCGCGCCGGGGAAACTCTACGCACCCTGGATGACACGCTGCGCACCCTGGATGAGCAGGACCTGCTGATCACCGACTCACCCGACGGTCAGCGCGCCAGCCGCATCCTCGGGATCGCCGGCCTGATGGGTGGGCAGTATTCGGAAGTGGAAGAAACCACCACCGATGTGCTGATTGAAGCCGCCCACTTCGACTCCGTGTCAGTGGCCCGCTCCGCGCGCCGCCATCACCTGCCCTCCGAAGCCGGTAAACGCTTCGAACGCGGCGTGGATCCGCAACTGCCGCCAGTGGCCGCCCAGCGCGTGGTCGACCTGCTGGTGGAATACGGTGGAGGCACCGCCGACCCGGCAGTATTTGACCTGAACGAAGTGCCCGCGCCCAAGCCCATCAAACTACCCGCTAGCGAACCGCAACGCCTCACCGGCGTGGACTACCCGGCCGCGCGCGTGGAAGAAATCCTCACCATGATTGGCTGCCAGGTCACCTCCGCCGAGGACGGGTGGGAAGTTACCGCCCCCAGCTGGCGCCCGGACCTGACCAAAGCCTGCGACCTGGTGGAAGAAATCGCCCGCCTGGATGGCTATGACCGGATCGAACCGGTACTGCCACAAGCTCCCGCCGGCACCGGGTTGCCCCGTCGCCTGGCGGCCCGGCGCGCCCTGGCGGACACGCTCGCGGCCCGCGGGTTCGTAGAAGTTGGCTCCTACCCGTTCATTGGGGATGCCCACGATAAGTGCGGCCTCCCGCAGGCTGACCCGCGCCGTCAAGCGGTGCGCCTGCGCAACCCGCTGGTGGAAGCCCAACCCTACCTGCGTACCTCCATCATCGACACCCTGCTGGAAACCGCCGGGCGCAACGCGGCTCGCGGGGCTGAGTCGGTGCGCGTATTTGAACTCGGCATGGTGACCAGCGCCAGTGGCGTGGTCCCCGCCCAGATCCCCACCGCCGAGGAGCGCCCGCACCCGCGCGAAATCGGCCTGCTGCACCGCGGCACCCCGAAACAGCCGTGGCACCTGGGCCTGGTGGCCGGTGGCCGGGCCGTCCCGGTGGGCGTGACCGCCCCGGCGCGCGACTTCGACTGGGCCGACGCCATTGAAGCTGCGCAAGTGGTGGCCCGCACCCTGGGCGGCGAAATCACCGTCACCGCGCTGGCCCCCTACTTGGAAGGCAAAGTGGATTTGGCGGCGGAGGAAAACGCTTGCGCTCCCTACCATCCGGGACGCAGCGCCGCGCTGTTGGTACGTAAGGGTAAGAAACAGATTGAAGCCGGGCGCGTGGGTGAACTACACCCGCAGGTAGTGGCTGCTTTCGGGCTGCCCAGCCGCGCGATCGCCCTCGAAATCGACCTGGATACCCTGATGCAGTCGGTAGCGGGCGAACCCGAACAGGTGCGCGCGGTGTCCACCTACCCGGTGGTGAAGGAAGACATCGCGGTGGAAGTTTCCGCGCACGTGCCCGCTGGCGATCTGCTGGCCAAGATTCGCGAGGTCGGGGGCGAGCTTCTCGAAGACGTCGCCCTCTTCGATGAATACACCGGGTCGCAGATCGAGGACGGGAAACGCTCCTTGGCGTTCGCCCTGCGTATGCGCGCCGCCGACCACACGCTCACCTCGAAAGAGAGTGCGAAACTGCGCGGCGCCATCGTGGATGCGCTCGCAACCAGCTTCGGAGCGCAACTGCGCAGCTAGCGGCTGCGCCAGCTGCGTGGGCCGCAGAGCATCGTCGCGTGGCCGCGCTGGCCTGGTGTAGTGGCGGCTAGGCGCCCCAGCTGCGCTACGCCACCCAAATGCGGGGGAAGTTTTCCCCGCCATAACGGTAGTTTTCCCCCGCCCTAGGACTTTTCGGGTGGGGGAAAGCATTTCCATAGGGCACACTAATTCCCATGAAGATATTGGTGGTTTGGGCATCACGCCATGGGGCAACTGAAGAAGTTGCCCACACGATTGCGGAAGAACTCACCGCTGCCGGCCATACCGTTACCTCGGTCGCAGCCACCGACGCTCCCAACCCGGACGCTTACGATGCGGTGGTCTTAGGATCGGCTGTGTACATGGCGCAATGGGAAGACTCCATGCGCCGCTACGTGAACACTCATCACGATGAGCTCCTGGCGCGCCCGCTGTGGGCCTTCTCCGTCGGCCTGTCCGGCGTGCCCACCGGCGGGGTAGTGGACCCGGTGCGCGTGGGGCCGGTGCTGCTGAAGATACAGCCACGCGAATACCGCACCTTCGCGGGCCGCTTGCAGCCGCGCGAACTGTCGCTGCGGGAGCGGTCCATCGCTCGCCTGGGTGGAGCGGTGGAAGGTGACTTCCGCGACTGGAATCAGATCCGCGCCTGGGCGCGCGAGGTAGCGTTGCAGTGTTCGAAGCTGGAAGGCCAATAGCCTGTTCGGTGCCGGGCGCGTCTCATTTCACAAACACCCAACTAGGATAAGTATCGGTTAGGCCGTATAGTTATTCACATGAGTGTTCGTGTTGCCATTATTGGTGCTTCCGGTGCAGCCGGAGGAGAAATTGCGCGCTACCTAGCGGGCCACCCCGAGTGTGAAATCACCCAAGTGTGCGCCCACTCCCAAGCAGGCTCCAAACTGCGTGACGTCCACCCCCACCTACCGGCAAACCTCGACCACACTCTGGCCCCCATTGACCCGCAAACCGTGGCCGAAGCCGACGTTGTCTTCGTGGCCCTACCGCACGGACAATCCGGGGAACTGACCGCCCAGCTGCAGCAGGGAAGCCGAACTCCGCTGGTCATCGACGTGGGCGCCGACCACCGTCTTACCGACGCCGCGGCGTGGGAAAAATACTACGGCAGTCAGTACCAGGGTGCCTGGACCTACGCCATGCCCGAGCTGATCCACGCCAGCGAAGCACCCGCCCTCGTCAACGGCGAACAAAAGCAAGCCAAAACCAGCCGCCAAGCCCTGGCGAAGTCGCGTACCATCGCGGTGCCCGGCTGCAACGTCACCGCGGCCACGCTGGCCATCCAGCCGGCGGTCGCCGCCGACCTGATCGACCCCGCGCACCTGGCAATCACCGCCGCAGTGGGGTACTCCGGCGCCGGTAAATCCGTGCAGCCCCGACTCATGGCCATCCAAGCGCTATCCAACCTGGTGCCGTACTCGGCGGCCGGCGCTCACCGCCACATCCCCGAGATCGTGCAAAACCTCACCGTCGCCGGAGGTGAGGACGTGCGCGTGAGCTTCACCCCCGTCCTCGTGCCCACCTCCCGCGGCATCCTCGCAGTGGTGAACGCCCCCCTGTCGGCCAGCCTGCTAAAGGTCCTGGAGGCCGAGGGTGAGGACGGTGCCAACGCCCGCGTCAAAGCCACCTACCGGGCGTGCTACCAACACGAGCCGCTGGTGGAAGTCACCGACGAACTACCCCAATCCCAACCGGTACTGGGAACCGCCCGCGCCCAAGTGTGGGCGGCAGTGGATGAAACTGCTGGGGCGTTCACCGCCATTTGTGCCCTCGACAACTTGGGGAAGGGCACCGCGGCCGCCGCCGTGCAAGCCATGAACCTGGCCCTCGGCCTGCCCGAACTATTGGGCGTAAACCAGATTGGAGTGGCCCCATGACCAGCCCCAACACTACCGGGGTGTGCTACCCGCGCGGGTTCCGCGCCGCGGGCGTCACCGCCGGCCTGAAAGCTTCCGGCCTGCCGGACCTGGCACTGGTGGAAAACCGCGGTGAGCAGGTGTCTTCCGCAGTAGTCACCACCTCCAACCGCATGTGCGCTGCCCCCGTCCAGCACCTGCGGCAGCAAAGCGGGCGCGCCAACCTCACCCACGTCATTCTTAACAGTGGCAACGCTAACGCCGCCACCGGCCAGCGCGGCTACCAGCACGTCCTCGCCACGGTGGAAGCCCTGGCACAGGCCACCGGGGCGGAGCGCGGCCAGATCGCAGTGTGCTCCACCGGTGTGATCGGCCAACTAATGGACATTGAGACCCTCACCGGCGCCATCCCCACCCTGGTGGAAGCCCTCAGCGAAACCGGAGGCGAGGACGCCGCCACCGCGATTTGCACCACCGACACGCGCACTAAAACTCACGCCGAGCAGGTGGGCGCCGAAGGGCGCAGCTGGCGCGTGGGCGGCATGGTGAAAGGCGCCGGCATGTTGGCCCCCGCCATGGCCACCATGCTTTGCGTGATCACCACCGACGCGCAAGTGAGCGCCCAACTGGCGCAAAGCGCGTTGGAAAAAGCCGTGTCACGCACCTTCAACCGCACCGACAGTGACGGGTGCATGTCCACCAACGACACCGTCATTTTGCTCAACTCAGGGCAAAGCGGCTGCGCGCCCAGTGCCGCGGAGTTCGAAACCGCCCTCGAAAATGCTTGCGCCGACCTGGCAGGCCAGTTAGTGGCCGACGCCGAAGGTGCCCACCACCGGCTAAATATCGAGGTAGTGGGCGCAGATTCCGAGGACGGGGCGGAAGCCGTCGCGCGCGCCGTAGCCCGCTCAAACCTGGTTAAGACCGCCATTTTCGGTGGTGACCCCAACTGGGGGCGGATCCTTTCCGAAGTGGGCACGGTGCCGGCCTCCGTGGCAGCTTACGAGCCCGACCAAGTGGATATCGCCATCAACGGTGTGCAGCTGTGCGCCGGTGGGGCACTGATTGCCCCCGTCCCGACGGTGAAACTAGCGGGGCCGTTGCCGGTGTCGCACGCCGCCACCGGGGTGGGCCAGGCCGCTGACCGCGAAACGCCAGTCACGTCCTCGCCCGAAAACGACCCGATCCCGCTGGTGACCGTCACCATTGACCTGCATGCGGGCCCGCACTCGGCCACCATCTACACCACCGACCTGACCTACGACTACGTCACCATCAACAGCGAGTACACCACATGAGCGAGCTAACTGCCTTCGACAAGACCCGGATTCTGCTGGAAACCATGCCGTGGCTGCGCCGCTACTCGGGCCGGCGCATCGTCATCAAATACGGTGGCAACGCCATGGTGGATGAAGACCTCAAACGTGCCTTCGCCCAAGACATCCTGTTCCTCCACACCTGGGGTGTGCACCCCATCGTGGTGCACGGCGGCGGCCCGCAGATTAACGACATGCTCGCTCGCGTGAACCTCGCCGCGCCCTTCGCCTCCGGCCTGCGCGTCACCACCCCGGAAGTGATGGAAATCGTGCGCATGGTGCTGCAAGGCAAAGTGCAACGCGAAATCGTGTCCCTGCTCAACGCTGATTCTATTGCCGCGGTGGGCCTGTCGGGGGAGGACGCGCGCCTGCTTACCGCCCGCCGACGCACCCACGACGCCGCCGGCAACCCCATTGACCTGGGGCAAGTCGGTGACGTCACCGCGGTGAACGCCAGCCCCATTGAGAACCTGCTGAACACCGGCCACATCCCGGTGATCTCCACCGTGGCGGTGGATGAAACCGAACCCTCCCAGGTGTTGAACGTCAACGCCGATGCCGCCGCCGCTGCCATTGCCATTGCGGTGAGAGCGGAAAAACTCATTATGCTTACCGACGTGCCCGGGGTGTATCGCAACTACCCCGACCCAGACTCCCTGATCCAGAACATGAACCTGGAAGAGGTACGAGAACTGCTACCAACCGTGGATTCAGGGATGATCCCCAAACTCCAAGGCGCCCTGGACGCGGTGGAAGCGGGAGTAAACCGGGTGCATATTATTGATGGGCGCCAGGCCCACTCCATGCTGCTGGAGATTTTCACCGACCGGGGGATTGGCACCATGATTACCGCAGGTGATAGCCATGACTGACTCCACCCTGGCACGCTATCAAAACGTCATGATGCCGGTGTTTGGCCAACCCGCCCTCACTTTGGTGCGCGGGGAAGGCTCTTACGTGTGGGATGAAGACGGCAAACGCTACTTGGATCTGCTGGGCGGGATCGCGGTGAACGTCCTCGGTCATGCCCACCCGGCAGTGGCGAGGGCGGTGGCAGCCCAATCCCAGGAACTGATCCACGTCTCCAACTTCTTCGCCACGCCTCCCGCGGTGGGACTGGCGGGCGACCTGGTGCGCCTGGCCAGCGCCGATGAACAGGTGCGCTCCCACTGCCGCGTGTTCCTGGCGAACTCCGGCACGGAAGCTAACGAAGCTGCCCTGAAGATCGTTAAAGCCTGGGGCAACACCCACGGGAAAAACCGCATCATTGCCCTGGAGCGTGGCTTCCACGGCCGCAGCCTGGGTGCCCTGTCGGTCACCTCGAAAGCCGCTTACCGCGAGCCCTTCGCCCCGCTGCTGCCGAACGTGGAGTGGGTGGATCCCAATTCACCCACCGCGTTAGACACCATTGGCGAGGACGTGGCCGGCGTCATCGTTGAACCCATCCAAGGTGAAGCCGGGGTACGAGAACTCCCCGCCGGTTTCCTCTCTGACTTGCGTCAGCGTTGCGACACGGTGGGTGCCCTGCTGGTGGTAGACGAAGTGCAAACCGGGATGGGACGCACCGGCCAGTGGCTAGGACACCACGAGTCGGGCATCATCCCCGACGTGGTCACCCTGGCGAAGGGCCTGGGCGGTGGCATGCCAATCGGCGCCGTCATCACTATGACTACCGCCGCCAGCGGCGTCCTCACCGCCGGGATGCACGGGTCCACGTTCGGGGCGAACCCGGTGTGTGCGGCGGCGGCGCGCGCGGTGATCGCCACCATCGAAAACGAAGGCTTGCTGGACCACGCCGCCCAGTTGGGACAGGCTTGGCGCCAGCAACTACGCCAAACCGGCGGTCCCTTGGTTTCCCAAGTGCGAGGACGGGGCCTGCTGATTGGCATCGAACTGGCCGAACCGATCGCAGCCGCCGCCGTGGTAGCCGCGCGAGAGGCGGGTTTCATCATTAACGCCACCGATGAACGCACCTTGCGACTGGCCCCGGCGCTCAACCTCAGCGCCGCCGAAGCGCAGAGTTTCACGGCGGCCCTGCCGCAGATCGTCCAGGTCGCTGGAAGCAGGTGAACCATGAGCGAAACTGAACTCAACCGCATGCCCGCGTCCAAGTCGGGCCGCCACGCCGCGATTGAACACATCCTGGGGACGCAGGCCATCACGTCGCAAACTGAGCTGCAAACCGAGTTGGAAAAAGTTGGGATCGTGGCCGCCCAGGCGACATTGTCACGCGACCTGCTGGAGCTGCGTGCCACCAAGGTGCGCGACCCGCAAGGGCGGCGCGTTTACGCGGTGGCGAAGGCGGGAACGTCCTCGCCGTGGGAAGAAGAAGGCCCCGACGCGAAGCTGCAACGCTGGGCCCAGGACCTGCTGGTGGCGGCCGCCACCTCCGCGCAGATCGCGGTGCTACGCACCCCGGCGGGAGCGGCGAACCTACTGGGGTCCGCTATCGACTCGGTACGCAACGACTCGGTGCTGGGGACCGTGGCCGGTGACGACACCATCATGGTGGTGTGCACCGACGCGGCCGCCGCGAACGAGTTCTGCGAACAAATGCTAGCCCTGGCCGAGGGCGGGCGCGCCGAGGGCGGCGGGGCCACTAACCTAGACGACGAATAAACAAACCAACAGGAGAAGAAGGAAATGGCGAAAAAGGATCGTATCGTACTGGCCTACTCCGGGGGACTGGACACCTCCGTGGCGATCGGCTGGATCGGGGAGCAAACCGGCGCGGAAGTGATTGCCGTGGCAGTGGACGTGGGCCAGGGCGGGGAAGACCTGAATGTGATCCGCCAACGCGCCCTCGACTGTGGCGCCGTGGAAGCCTACGTGGCGGACGCGCGCGATGAGTTCGCCGACGAATACTGCGTTCCCGCGCTCAAAGCTAACGCCCTGTACCAAAATGCCTACCCGCTGGTGTCGGCCCTGTCCCGCCCGCTGATCGCCAAGCACCTGGTGCGCGCTGCCCGCCAGTTCGGCGCCACCACCATGGCTCACGGGTGCACCGGTAAAGGCAACGACCAGGTGCGTTTCGAAGTGTCCTTCACCTCCATGGCACCGGACCTGACTTGTATCGCCCCGGTGCGCGACCTGGCGTTGACCCGCGACGTCGCGATTGACTACGCGAACAAGCACAAACTGCCGATCGAAACCACCAAGAACAACCCGTTCTCCATCGACCAGAACGTGTGGGGCCGCGCCATTGAAACCGGGTTCTTGGAGGACCTGTGGAATGCGCCCACCAAGGACGTTTACTCCTACACCGATGACCCCACCTACCCGCCGCTGCCCGACGAAGTGACCATCACTTTCGACCAGGGCGTACCGGTGGCCATTGACGGGCGCAAACTGTCCGTGCTGGAAATCATCCAGGAACTCAACCAGCGGGCTGGCGCCCAAGGTATTGGCCGCATCGACATGGTGGAAGACCGCCTGGTGGGCATCAAGTCGCGCGAGATTTACGAAGCTCCCGGTGCCATGACCCTCATCGCTGCCCACAAGGAACTGGAAAACGTCACCTTGGAGCGCGAGCAAGCTCGCTTCAAGCACCGCGTGGACACTCGTTGGGCGGAACTGGTTTACGACGCCCAGTGGTTCTCCCCCTTGAAGAACTCCCTGGATGCTTTCATCGAAGACACCCAGCGTTACGTTTCCGGTGACATTCGCATGACCCTGCACGGTGGGCGCGCCACCGTCACCGGCCGTAAGTCGGACACTTCGCTGTACGACTTCAACTTGGCGACCTACGAAACTGGGGACACCTTCGACCAGTCGCACTCGCGTGGGTTCATTGAGATCTACGGCCTGACCGCGAAGCTTGCCGCTGCTCGCGATGTGCGTTTCGGCAACGGGGTGGACTTCGGCGTGGGCGATCTGCAACGCTAGAAGACGTGGCGCCGGGGTTTTTCCTTAGTTCGCCCCGGCGCCCGCTTGCGTTGCCGCGCCGGTCCGCGCTCCTGCGCTCTCGCGCCGGTCCGCGTTCCCTAACCATCGACGCCGGCGGCGTTTGTCGCCCCCAACCGTCCTCGGCAGCTTCGGCAAGTCGCCACCCGTCCTCGGGAGCTTCGGCAACTCACCCCCCGTCCTCGTAATCGTTCCCCGTCCGCAACCAGAAAGACCACCATGAGTGACTCCTCCATGAGCCTGTGGGGCGGCCGTTTCACCGGCGGCCCCGCGCAAGCCCTCGACGCCCTGTCCGTCTCCACCCATTTCGACTGGCGCCTGGCGCGCGCTGACCTGGCTGGGTCACGCGCCCATGCCCGCGAACTGGAGCGCGTGGGCCTGCTCACCGCGGAGGAATGCCAGCGCATGATCGCCGCTCTCGATTCCCTCGACGCGGACGTGCAAAGCGGGGCTTTCACTCCCGCTCCTTCTGACGAGGACGTTCACACCGCTTTGGAACGCGGCCTGCTGGAGCGTGCCGGTGCGGAATTGGGCGGGAAACTGCGGGCGGGGCGGTCGCGTAACGACCAGATCGCCACTTTGATCCGCATTTATTTACGCGCCCAACGGGTGCGCCTGACCAACTTGGTTTTGGACTTGGTAGACGCGCTGATCACCCAGGCGGCGGACGCGGGGGAAGCCATCATGCCGGGGCGCACCCACATGCAGCACGCTCAACCCGTCCTCGTGGCGCATCACTTGTTGGCCCACGTGTGGCCACTGTTGCGGGATTTGGAGCGTTTCGCGGATTGGGATCGCCGGGCGGCGCGCTCGCCCTACGGGGCGGGAGCGTTGGCGGGTAACACCTTGGGGATGGATCCGCGGCGCATTGCCCACCAGCTGGGTTTTGACGCGCCGTGTGAGAACTCTATTGACGCTACTTCCGCGCGCGACGTGGTGGCCGAGTTTGCGTTCATCGCCGCGATGATCGGGGTGAACCTGTCGCGTTTGAGCGAAGAGATCATCATTTGGAACACCGTGGAGTTTGGTTACGTCACTTTGGACGATAGCTACTCCACCGGGTCATCCATCATGCCGCAGAAGAAGAATCCCGATATTGCGGAACTGGCGCGTGGGAAAGCCGGCCGCATGTTGGGTGACCTGCATGCTTTGTTAGCGGTGTTGAAGGGGTTGCCGCTGGCGTACGACCGCGACCTGCAGGAGGACAAGGAGCCGGTTTTTGACCAGATCGACACCCTGGAGGTGTTGCTGCCGGCGATGACCGGGATGGTGGCGACCATGACGCTGCACACCGACCGGATGGAAGAGTTGGCCCCGCGGGGTTTCTCCCTGGCGACCGATATTGCGGAGTGGTTGGTGAAACACCAGATGCCTTTCCGCGTGGCCCATGAGGTGGCGGGCAAGTGCGTGGCGTTGGCGGATTCCACTGGCCGCGAGCTGTGGGACCTGACCGATGAGGAGTTCGCCAGCATTGATCCGTTGCTAACCCCCGAGGTGCGTTCGGTGCTTTCCGCTGCCGGGTCGGTGCGGGCCCGCGCGGGCGTGGGTGGTACCGCGCCTGAGCGCGTGGCTGAGCAGTTGGCAGCGGCGCGCCAGGCAGCGCAGCAGATGCGCGAGGACGTGGCGGGCGCAGTCCCCGCTAACTGAGCGGTTTCATTCCCGAGGACGTGGCGGGCGCGGGCAGCGTCGCCGCGCCAACCGCGCGCCTCGTCCTCGTCAGGATTCTTCGGCTACCGGCGTGTGCGCGACCTGCTCCGCCA
>JAEWEQ010000011.1 GCA_023389315.1 Actinomycetes bacterium
CCAAACCAACCAAAAAGGAAGATAAGGATCCCGTTCGACTTGCATGTGTTAAGCACGCCGCCAGCGTTCGTCCTGAGCCAGGATCAAACTCTCCAAACAAAACCAGAGAAAAACCAACCCCAAAAAACAGAGCCAGCCAAATCCCAACCAAAAAAACAAAAAAGGACAAAACAAACAAAAACAACACACTATCGAGTTCACAAACAACACCCACACACACTGAACCCGCACAGCCGTTAGCTCTGCATCGTCGTGAAGTGATGTTCCCGGTGGTCCGACGTGGCGCTTCGCGCTCACTCTCAGCACCTACCGGACTATCCACTATACCAGGCCAGCTTCAGATGTCAAGCCCGCTGTTTCAGCGTCTTAACCAACCGCCTCGGCAGTAGATCGTTGGCCTCGCTCTTTCGTGCTTGGCGCAACGAGATAAAACTTTATCTAGACGGATGCGGGCAGGTCAAGTCTGAATGACGTGACCTGCCCCACCATCGCTTCAAGGCTTGGAAATACTTAGTTTCCTTGCTCCTGCGGCACCACTACCGCCAGGTTACGACGCCCCTTGCGGATCAAAACTGACCCATCTGCCAAGCAATCATCAGCCGTAATAGGAGCCTGATCGTCCTCGACCTTCACGTTGTTTAAGTACGCCCCGCCGGAGGACACGGTACGACGCGCCGCGGTGCGACCGCGTTCCAAGCCCGCTGAGACCAACGCATCCACAATGGTGGACTCCCCCAGCGTGATAGTGCCGCGCGGCAAATGCTCAGTCGCCGCTGCCAAGGTGGCAGCATCAATCGCGCGCATATCTCCCCCGCCCCACAGGGCTTCGGAGGCAGCGATAACGCGGGCCACTTCGTCCTCGCCATGGACTAGGGCGGTAACTTCCCGCGCCAACGCGCGCTGACCGGCGCGGCGGAAGGGTTCGGACTCCACCTGCTGGGCGAGCTGCTCGATCTCTTCGCGCGACAAGAAGGTGAAGACCTTCAAGAAACGCACCACGTCGGCATCGTCGACATTCAACCAGAACTGGTAAAACGCGTAGGGCGTCATCATCTGCGGGGACAGCCAAATCGCCCCACCTTCGGACTTGCCGAACTTAGTGCCATCAGCCTTAGTGATCAGCGGCGTGGTCATTACGTGCACGTCGGCGCCCTCGACCTTGTGGATCAAATCCATGCCGCCTACCAGGTTGCCCCACTGGTCGTCTCCTCCCGTCTCCAAGGTGCAGCCGTAGCGGCGGTAGAGCTGGAGGAAGTCGTTGGCTTGCAGGATCTGGTAGGAAAACTCGGTGTAGGAAATGCCTTCCTTGGAAGACAACCGCCGCGCCACCGCGTCCTTCGACAGCATGGTGCCCAAGCGGAAGTGCTTACCCAAATCACGCAGCAACTCGATAGCGGAAATACCTTGCGTCCAGTCCAAGTTGTTCACCATGATGGCGGCGTTTTCGCCCTCGAAACTGAGGAACTGAGAGATCTGCGAGCGCAGGTTCTCCACCCAGGAGGCCACTACCTCGGTAGGCTGGAGCGTGCGTTCACCAGACATGCGCGGGTCGCCAATCAGGCCGGTCGCGCCGCCCACCAGGGCGAGGGGGCGGTGTCCGGCGTTTTGCAAGTGGCGCATCAAAATCAACTGCACCAAGTGCCCGTGATGCAAGGATGCGGCGGTGGGATCGAAACCGCAATAGAACGTCACTGGCCCTGAGTTGAGAGTTTCACGCAGCGCTTCCAAATCGGTGTGCTGGCGAATCAGTCCGCGCCATTGCAGTTCTTCAATAATGTCGGTCACGACGATCCTTCCTATCGTTACGGCGAGCCGGCCGCCGTCAGTGGCCCGCGCCCAGGGCGTTTCAGGCCGAGGACGGTGCGGGAGTCACGTGGGTAGGTGCGGGCCTACCCGTGATCATTTTGGCGCATTTGTGCACGCTTTGGCGAACCGGCCTGCCATCTGGACGGTTAGGGTTTCAACGCGCGGGCGGGGCGCGGATGCCGGGTCACCAACTTTGAGCGTCCCTGCGTCCGTTTCAACGCGCGGGCGGGGCGCGGATGCTCTACAAATGGAGTATGGAAACTGCTAACAGGGTTGTTATCGCCGGCGCCTCCGGGATGCTCGGCACCGCTTTGACTGAAAATCTTCGGTCCGCAGGGTGGAAAGTCACCAAACTGGTGCGCTCCCAACCGCAGGGTGAAGATGAAATCCAGTGGGACCCCGCCGGGGGTGAACTCGACCCACAAGTCCTGGCCGGAGCAGACGCGGTCGTCTGCCTCTGCGGTGCTCCACTGGTGCGCTGGCCGTGGACCAAGGCATACCAGCGCGAATTGGTGAAATCGCGCTTGGACCCGGTCGATACCATCGTTTCTGCCTTGGAGTCCCTGCGAAACAATGAGCGGCCCCACACTTTCTTGTCGGCCTCCGCAGTGGGATATTACGGCGACCGCGGCGAAGCGGTACTAACCGAAGATAGTGGCGGGGCGGATGATTTCCTGGCAGGCCTATGCCGCGCCTGGGAAGAGCACGCCCGCCGTGCCCCGGTGGAGTGCACCACGCAGATCCGCACCGGCATCGTGGTTGGCGACGGTGGCTTTATCAAAGCCTTGCAGCCACTGGCGAAACTCGGGGTGCTGGGCCCCGTTGGGTCGGGCGAGCAATGGCTGCCTCCGATTGCCCTGAGCGATCACGCCCGAGCGGTGCGTTTCGCGTTGGAAAAGAACCTTGATGGCGCGGTGAACCTAGTGGGACCGCAGCCGTACCGGCACCGGGAAGTGATGGCCGAGATCGCGCGCGCCGCCGGTCACTCCCCCGCTCCGCGCGTACCGGAACCGATGGTGCGGCTGGCATTGGGACGCATGTCGCAGGTGGTGCTCACCTCGCAGCGGGTGATCCCCACGCGGTTGGAATCGGCTGGCTTTGAATACCAATACCCGACG
>JAEWEQ010000044.1 GCA_023389315.1 Actinomycetes bacterium
TGCACGAGGGCGGGCCAGGGCTGGCAGCGGCATTGGCAGCCGGCGGGCGAGGCGCGCGAGCAGTGCTACCGGCCCAGGCAGCTCGAGGGCGGGCGCGGGGTTGGCGGGGAGAAACGCCGCGGGCAGCGAAAAGGCGCCCCGTTCGTACACAGGGCGCCTTTTGACTCGGTTCAGCCGGCGCTAGCCCACGCGGTGCAGCCAACGCACGGGAACGCCCTCGCCGGCATAGCGGAAGGCTTCCAACTCATCGTCCCACGCCTGCCCCATCGCCAGACGCAGCTTCGCGCGCAGGCCCGTCAGGTCGTGGCTTTCCGCCATCGCTGCGCGCAGCCGATCTTCGGGGATCAGCATGTTGCCAGACACGTCCATAGGGGCGTGGAAGATCCCCAGGTCCGGAGTGTGGCACCAGCGGCCCCCGTCGGAAGCCTGCACGCCTTCTTCCGTGACCTCGTAACGCAAGTGCTCCCAGCCGCGCATGCTGGAGGCAATGCGAGCTCCGGTTCCCACCGGCCCCATCCAGGACAATTCGGTGCGCTTCATGCCGGGCGCTGCCGGCTGGTCAGTCCACTGTAGCTTCACGTCCTGGTTCAATACGGAAGCCACGGACCACTCAATGTGGGCGCAAAGTGCCGGGGGTGTTGAGTGCACGAAAAGTACACCGCGGGTGATATTCCCAGTCATGTTAGCCTCCTGTCGGTTGAGGTACGTCTTCCCCTACGACCTCAAACCCCGTGATGGAGCCTAAAACGCGACCGCACGCGGTGTGTTACTGCCATTGTGCCCTATGCGTGGCAAAAATGCACCCCTGGGTGGGAAAGTCCCGAACCCAGGGGCGGCTAAATCGTCTCTGTCACATGAGGTCGCGCACTTGGCGCAGCGCCTTCTTACGGGTGGCGCGGTCCAGGCGATCCAAGTACAGCATGCCTTCCAGGTGGTCGGTTTCGTGCTGCAGGCAACGCGCCATCAGCTCTTCACCTTCCACCACTACGGGCTTGCCGTCCACGTCGATGCCTTCCACCCGCGCGTACCAGGCGCGCTGGGTGGGGAACCACAGGCCGGGCACCGACAGGCAACCTTCGTCACCGTCTTGGTACTCGTCTTCGGACACTTCCACCAGGCGGGGGTTTAGGACGTAGCCGATCTCCCCGTCAATGTTCCACGAGAAAGCACGCAACCCCACGCCGATCTGGTTGGCTGCCAACCCGGCGCGACCGTCCTCGTCAACATTTTCCAGCAAGTCGTCCACCAGGTTCCTCACCCGCTGGTCAATGTCGGTGATCCACTCGCACGGGGTGCGCAGCACCGGGTCACCGATCACGCGAATGTCACGCTGGGTCATCGCACTGCCTCTCGTTTCTCGGCCAACACGTTGCAGATATGCTCGATGGCTTCGCCCACCGGCAGGTCTTCGCGTTCCCCGGTGCGGCGATTACGTAGTTCCACTACCCCGTCGGCCAGGCCGCGTCCCACTACCAGCGAGTACGGCATGCCCAGTAGTTCCGCGTCCGCGAACTTCACGCCCGCTGACACTTTTACGCGGTCATCGAAGAGCACGTCGAAACCGGCATCCGCCACCGCTTTAGCGATCTGCCCGGCGATGTCGAACACTTCCTGGCCCTTACCGGTGGCGAGGACGTGCAGGTGGAAGGGGGCGACCACCATCGGCCAGGCCAGGCCCTTTTCATCAGAGGTGGTTTCCGCCAGTGCCGCCATCACGCGGGATACGCCAATTCCGTAGGACCCCATGGTGACAATCTGGGATTTACCGTTTTGGTCGAGCACGTTGAGTTCCAACGCGCGAGCGTATTTGCGGCCCAGTTGGAAAATGTGGCCGATTTCGATGCCGCGCGCCAGCTCCAGTGGTCCGGAACCGTCGGGAGCAGGGTCACCAGCCTTGATTTCGGCTGCCTCTACGGTGCCGTCGGCAGTGAAGTCGCGGCCCATCACCACATGGTAGGCGTGGTAGCCGTCCTTATTCCCACCGGTGATCCATTCGGTGCCCTCTACCACCCGCGGGTCTACCAGCAGGCGCACTGCGCCCTGGGGCTGACCGTCCTCGTCATAGGTGCGGTTGGGGGCGGAGGGGCCACACACCTGCGGACCCAGGTAGCCGGCCACCAGTTCCGGATGCTGGGCCAGGTCCTCGGGGGACGCCAGTTCCACTTCCGCCGGTTCGAAGAAAGCTTCGAGGCGTTTCGGGTCGACTTCACGGTCACCGGGGATCGCCAGGTTCACCACTTCACGCTGCCCGTCGGGATGGGTGAGGGTCACTACGAAACTCTTCAGCATGTCGGCCGGCCCCCAGGGGCGGTCCGCGCGCGGGTAGTGCTGGTTGGAGAACTCCACCAGGGAGGCAATAGTGCTGGCCCCCGGGGTTTCGCGCAGTTCCATGGCTTCCACACCGGAAGCGTCGACCGCCTCGGGCGCGAGCGTGGTGACGGCTTCCGCGTTAGCGGTGTAGCCACCGGCGGAACGCACGAAGGTGTCCTCTCCGATCGCGCAAGGGTGGAGGAATTCTTCGGATCGCGACCCGCCCATCGCGCCGGACATGGCTTTGCAGATCACGTATTCCAGTCCCAGGCGAGTGAAGATCTTCTCATACGCCTTACGGTGCAGGTCGTAGGACTTGTCCAACCCGTCCTCGTTCAGGTCAAAGGAGTAGGAATCCTTCATCACGAACTCGCGGCCACGGATGATGCCGGCGCGGGGGCGGGCTTCGTCGCGGTACTTGGTTTGGATTTGGTACAGGGTCAGCGGCAGGTCCTTGTAGGAGGAGTACATGTCTTTGACCAGGAGGGTGAACATTTCCTCGTGGGTGGGTGCCAGCAGGTAGTCCCCGTCTTTGCGGTCCTTGAGTTTGAACAAGGTGGGCCCGTATTCGCTCCACCGGTTGGTGCGCTGGTACGGGTCGGCGGGCAGGAGCGCTGGGAAGTGGACTTCCTGGCCTCCGATGGCTTCCATTTCTTCGCGCACGATTTGTTCGATGCGGCGCAGTACTTGCAGGCCCAGCGGCAGCCAGGTGTAGATGCCGGGCGCGGCGCGGCGAATGTAGCCGGCACGCACCAGCAGTTTGTGGCTGGCGACTTCAGCGTCAGCGGGGTCTTCACGCAAGGTGCGGACGAAAAATTCAGACATGTTTTTTAACACGTCTCTTAGCCTATATGGTTGGGCGTTTAAGTGGAAACCCCGCGGGTTTTAATGGGCGAGGACGGTCAGCGCGGTTGGTCAGGTCGGGCGCAGTTGGCGGCGGGACGCAATGCCAGGGGCGTTGACCCACGGGGCGCGGGGCAGCCGGCACTACCGTTGCCCGCTCAGGGCACCGTCGACGTCAGGCAATAACGTCGACCGAGCCGGAGCCTTCTTCCAACCCCATTTGTTCCGCCACTGCTTGGGCGTGACGGATCAAGGTCTCCACGATCTGGTCTTCGGGCACCGTCTCCACCACTTTTCCCTTAATGAAGATCTGCCCCTTACCGTTACCCGAAGCCACCCCCAGGTCAGCTTCGCGAGCCTCACCGGGACCGTTCACCACGCAACCCATCACCGCTACGCGCAGCGGGACCGTCACGTCTTTCAACCCTTCGGTCACTTCATTGGCCAGGGTGTAGACATCCACCTGGGCGCGCCCACAAGACGGGCAGGACACGATCTCTAAGGTGCGTTCGCGCAACCCCAGGGACTGGAGGATTTCAATACCGACCTTCACTTCTTCCACCGGCGGGGCCGACAGGGACACGCGGATGGTGTCACCAATACCTTGGCGCAGTAGCGCGCCAAAAGCGGTGGCGGACTTAATGGTGCCTTGGAACTGCGGGCCCGCTTCAGTCACCCCCAGGTGCAGGGGCCAGTCACCGTTTTCAGCCAAAATCTCGTAGGCGCGGATCATCACCACCGGGTCGTGGTGCTTCACCGAAATCTTGAAGTCGTGGAAGTCGTGTTCTTCGAACAGCGAAGCCTCCCACATGGCTGACTCTGCCAGCGCCTCGGGAGTGGCTTTGCCGTATTTCTTCAGCAACCGCGGGTCCAGGGAACCGGCGTTAACGCCGATGCGTAGCGACACCCCATGGTCGGAAGCGGCCTTAGTAATGTCTTTCACCTGGTCATCGAACTTGCGGATGTTGCCCGGATTTACGCGCACCGCGGCGCACCCGCCCTCGATGGCGGCAAACACGTAGCGCGGTTGGAAGTGAATGTCGGCGATCACCGGGATGGTGGATTTCTTCGCAATGATCGGCAAGGCTTCCGCGTCGTCAGCCGACGGGCATGCCACCCGCACGATGTCACACCCGGCGGCGGTGAGTTCAGCGATCTGCTGCAAGGTGGCGCCAATGTCGGTGGTTTTGGTGGTGGTCATGGACTGCACCGAGATGGGTGAGCCGCCCCCCACGGGGACCGGGCCTACGTGGATGAGACGAGTTTTCTTGCGCGGGAACGGAGCGGTTTTAACCGAGGGCATTCCCAATCCAACTGCAGTCACCTTGAGATCATCTCCAAAACTTTATTCGCGCCGTAGTGGCGGTGTCCGAATACCAAAGTATCACGCTCACATTAAATGAATCGGATTAATAATATCGGCCATAATCAACACCACTGTCATCCCTATCAAAGCCAAACTCACCGCGTAGGTTAGCGGCACCAGGCGCGCGGTATCTGCAGCCCCGGGGTCGGCCTCTCCTCGCACCCGGTGGTAGGTGCGTCGCAAGCCTTCCCACAGGGCACCGGCGACGTGCCCGCCGTCCAGCGGGGGCAGCGGAATCAGGTTGAACACGAATAACGCCATGTTCAAAGATGCCCACATGGCCAGCAGCATGGTGGCGCGGTCGAGCAGCGACACGCCCTCGCCCTCGGAACTAACCTCCCCCGCTAGGCGCCCCACGCCCACCACTGATAGCACCGAGTTCGGGTCGCGCGGTTGGCCAGTGATCATCGTTTCCGCGGTGTCCCACACGGCTTTAGGCAACGCGAAAATGATCTTCGCGGTCCCGGCGAAAGTATCCCAGGTGGCGGTGGCGACTTCACCGGGTCCGCCGCGGTGGCGTTGCAGTTGGGAGATGATACCAACCTTGTAGGCACCGTCCACCTGCACGGGGGTGATCTCTAGGGTGGTTTCTTTCCCGGCGCGCTCCACCGTGATGGGGGTGGCCGCTCCCCCACTTTCACTGATGGCGGCGGTCACTTCACTCCACTTTTCCACCGGCTGCCCGTTGAAAGCCACGATTTTGTCCCCCGCTTGCAGCCCCGCTTCTGCTGCCGGGGTGCGCTGCGCATCGCCCGTACACTGCCCGTCAGCGCTGAAACACTGCGGCACGTTTTCCAAGGTGGTTGACGGCGCGGTGATGCCCAGGCCCATGATGATGAGGGCGAACAGGACGACCGACATTGCTAGGTTCACTAGCGGGCCACCGAGCATGACGGTGAGTTTCTTCGGCACGCTGAGCCGGTAGAAGGCCTGGTGCTCACGCCCGGCGGGGAGTTCTTCGGCGCTGGCTTGCCGGGCTTCTTCAGCGAGCGTGGGTTTGCCATCGGATTTGGTGGTGGCCACTCCATCGGGCGCGGGGCGGAACATGCCGGCTAGGCGCACGTAGCCACCCAGCAGGATCCATTTGATGCCGTATTCGGTTTCCCCCACTTGTTTGGACCACATGGTGGGGCCAAATCCCACCATGTATTGCGGCACGTACACGCCGAATCTCTTCGCCGGGATCATGTGGCCGAGTTCGTGTAAGGCCACGGAAATAATGATGGCGACCACCATTATCAGGATTCCCACTAGGTAGCTGAACATCGTTTCGCCTCCTCAACCCTCCATGTTAGTGCGTGCGGGTCGGGATTCACATAACGAGGACGGTCACGCCGCTGGCAACCATGCACCGCCGGCAGTTAGGCGATTAGTTCCTCGGTGCGGGCCTGCGCCCAGTCCTGCACCGCGAGGATGGCTTCCAAGTCAGGGTCGGCTACGCCCTCGTGATCGGAAACCACCTGCGCCACGGTGTCAACGATCTGCAAGTATCCCAGCTCGCCGCGCAAGAACGCGTCCACGCACACTTCGTTGGCGCGGTTCATGACCGCCGGGTGGGTGGGCGAGGTTTCCATCGCTTGGCGTGCCAGGTGGATCGCGGGGAAGGTTTCGTGGTCCACCGGTTCGAACTCCCACGCCACCGCCTGGTCCCAACGACACGGCGCCTCGATGTCGGCCCACCGGTGCGGCCAAGACATCGCCAGGGCGATCGGCAGGTGCATGTCGGGTGGGGAGGCTTGCGCGATGGTGGCTCCGTCTTGGAACTCCACCATGGAATGCACGATTGACTGGGGGTGCACCACGGCGTCAATGCGGGCCGGTTCAACGTCGAACAGCACCCACGCTTCGATTAGCTCCAGGGCCTTATTCATCAAGGTGGAGGAGTTAATCGTCACCACCGGACCCATCGACCAGGTGGGGTGTTTCAATGCTTGAGCGGCCGTGACCTGCTCTAAGTCAGCGCGAGTGCGACCGCGGAACGGCCCACCGGAAGCGGTGAGGATTAGGCGCGAAACTTCACTAAAACCCGTCACTTTCGGTGAGGTTAGTCCCCGTTCGTGGCGCCCCGATGCCAAGCACTGGGCGATGGCTGAGTGTTCTGAATCCACCGGGGTGAGTTGTCCGGGGCGCACGCACGCGGCGCGCACTACAGGCGCCCCCACCACCAGGGATTCTTTGTTCGCCAGGGCCAACTGGGAGCCGGTTTGCAGCGCCACCAGGGTGGGTTCTAACCCCACTCCCCCGTTGATGCCGTTTAGGACCACCCCGTCCTCGCCGGCGCGAGCGGCTGCTTCTTTCAGGGCGCTGGGCCCGATACCTACCTCAATGTGGGTGAGGCCGCGCTGCGTGAGGGCGCTGCGGACTTCGTCAGCATCGGCGTGGGCGAAAGCTAAAAACGCGGGGCGGAAGCGTTCGGCTTGTTCTAAAGCCAACTGCAGGTTAGCGCCACCGGAGGCAAGTGCCACAACTTCCACTTCGCCGGGGTGCTGGGCGACGATGTCCAGGGCTTGGGTGCCGATGGACCCGGTGGCTCCCAGTAACGACAGTTTCCGCAAGGCGGTCACTCCACTGCTAGGAGGATTTCAATCACGCGCGACAGGTAGGCATCCACGGTGCCTTCATGGTAAGCGGCATCGCCCTTGGCGGTGCGGAAAGCCAGGTTGCGTACTTCATCCACGCGCAGATTTTCTTCGTCGTCAAAGAAACGCGCTAAGCGGTCCATGAACGCATCCACGTCGCTGGCGCGATAACCGAACCGCCCTTTAGCGGGGTGAGCAAAGCGCTCCCCTTCGGGGCGAATGAGACGCGGGTAGAGGGTGGTGGCGCGGTCAGCGACGTGATCGAGCCAGGCTTGTTCACCGTTGACGGCGACGTGGTCGGCACGGTCGCGGCTGAGGAAGGCCGATTCTAGCCGGTCGAGGGCGGCGTCCACCGCTACCGGGTCGTAGCCGCCGCGTTTGAGGGCGAACATGGCTTTGTGCACGGTGGCGGAAGAAAATTCCGAGGCCGGTATCCCACCTTCGTAGGCATCGCGCGCCGCTTGCAAGAAGTCCTCTACGTCCTCGGGACGGTAGCCTTTTTCATAGAACCGGACGCGGGGAAACATTGGCTCTGCCGCCAGGTGAGGCTCATTCATGGTGGTTACCCTCCGCTTTTTGAACGTTCGTTGCTAACTGTCCGCACGCGCCATCAATATCAGATCCACGTGTATCACGAATCGTGGTGGTAATCCCGGATTTTCGCAGCGTTTCCACGAATTCACGCTGCGCCTGCGGGGTTGAGGCGGTCCAAATTGACCCGGGCGTGGGGTTGAGTGGAATGGGGTTTACGTGCACCCATCCGCGTCCTCGCCGATTAATTTCATCCGCCAGCAGCTGGGCGCGCCACGCGTGGTCATTCATGTCACGAATCAGGGCGTATTCGATCGACACGCGCCGCCCGGTGGCCCGGAAGTAGGCGCGCGCGGCATCCAGGAGTTCACCAACTTTCCAACGCGAGTTAATGGGGATCAACTCATCGCGCAGCTCATCATCGGGCGCATGCAGGGACACCGCCAGCGTAACCGGCAGTCCCAGTTCCGCCAGCTGGTGGATTTTCGGCACCAGTCCTACGGTGGAGACGGTGATGTTGCGTGCCGACATGCCGAACCCGTGGGGTTGGTCCGCGGTGAGCCGCTCCAAGGTGGTGCGGATGGCACGGAAGTTCGCCAGCGGCTCCCCCATCCCCATGAAAACGATGTTGGATAAGCGGGTCGGGCCGCCCGCCAGTTCCCCTTCCGCGCAGGCCCTGGAGGCGGCGCGCACTTGTTCGAGGATTTCCGCGGCCGACAGGTTCCGGGTCAGCCCCATTTGCCCGGTGGCGCAGAACGGGCAGGCCATTCCGCACCCAGCTTGGGAGGAGATGCACAAGGTGGTGCGGTTCGGATACCGCATGAGGACGGATTCGACGCGCGCCCCGTCGTAGAGTTCCCACAGGTGTTTAATGGTGGTGCCCGCGTCGGCGCGTTGACTGGTGACCGGCTTAATCAGTTTCGGCAGCACCGTTTGCGCGACTTTTTCCCTTACCGAGGACGGCAGGTCCGTCATCGCGTGGGGGTCAGCTTCGTAATGGGTGAAGTAGTGGCGGGCTAGTTGGTCGGCGCGAAACGCTGGCAGGCCAGCTTCTTTCACGAAGCGTTTGCGTTCTTCCAGGTCCAGGTCGACCAGGTGGGTGGGGGCTTTGCCGCGCCGTTTGGCAGCGAAGGACAGGGTTTTTAGGGGCACGCCGGCGCGCGCCCCTTCGGGGGCTTGGTCGGTGGGCATCACCTGTCGGCTGGTGACCGGGCGGGCGGCCCGTTTGGGTGTTTTACTCACGGTAGTGCCACCGCCACAATCAGGTACATCATGGGGGCGACCATCAGCAGGGAGTCCATGCGGTCCATGATGCCACCGTGCCCGGGTAGCAGGTTAGACATGTCTTTTAGTCCCACGTCGCGTTTGATGAGGGATTCAACTAGGTCACCGGTGGTGGCTGCGATGGTGGTCAGGGCCGCGAGGATCAGGCCCCACCACCAGGCTCCTCCCATCCAGATCATGCCGGGGATGCCGACCGCTGCGGACAGGGCGTAGGAACCGGCGAATCCTTCCCAGGATTTCTTCGGGGAGATGCGCGGCGCCATGGGGTGTTTGCCCCACATGATGCCAGCCAGCCATCCGCCCAGGTCGTTGGCCACTGCTAAGGCGATGTAGATAAGTACCGCGACCCAGCCAGCGGTGGTGGATTGCAGTAGCACCACGAAAGCTGCCAGGCCGGGCACGTACATGAGGGCGAATATGGTGACCATGACGTCTGGCAGCACCTGCATGATGGAGCGGTCCAGTAGTTTCCAAAAGGTCACCGCGGTTACCGTGAGGGCCAGTGCCGCGAGGATCGCTTCTGACCCCAGGTAGCGGGCACATACCAGCATCCCGATGGCTCCCACCCAGGTGGGGGCGAGGATGATTTCACGGTTTTGACGTGCGAATGCGCCAGCTAGTTCCCACAGGGCGACCACCACGAAGGCCACGATCAGCAGGAAGAACGCCAGTGGGGAAAAGATGAGGGTCCCGACCGCTATGGCCGCTAGGGTAACTCCCACGGCAGTGGCCGCCGGTAGGTTACGTCCTGCCCTACCAGAAGCTGGTAGTTGCTTATGGTTTTGGGTGGGCCCGGGGTGAAGTATTCTTTTCAGATCCACTCGTCGTTTTCCTGTTGGTTACTAGCTGACGCCTGCGCTCACCCACCGGGGTGGGCGGGCAGTTTTCACACCGTCATCAGGTCTTTTTCTTTGTCCGCTAGTTCTTTGTCGATCTTATCCACGTAGGTTTTGGTGAGGGTTTCGAGTTCCTTCTCGCCGCGTTCTACCGCGTCTTCACCGTCCTCGCCGTCTTTCTTGATGCGGTCGAGTTCTTCCTTGGCTTTGCGGCGTTCGTTACGAACCGAGATACGACCTTCTTCGGCGCGCTGACGGGCTTGCTTTACGTAGTCCTTGCGGCGCTCTTCGGTCAGGGCCGGGAGGGTGCAGCGGATGACGTTGCCGTCGTCGGTGGGGTTGATCCCCAGGTTGGATTCGCGGATGGCGCGGATGATTTCAGCCACGGCGGAGCGGTCGTAGGGGCTGATCAGCACCATGCGGGCTTCAGGGATCTGCAGGGAAGCGAGTTGTTGCAGCGGGGTGGGCGCTCCGTAGTAGTCCACCAGGATCTGGTTGAACATGTCGGGGTTGGCGCGCCCGGTGCGGATGTTACCGAACTCGCGGCGGGTGGCTTCCAGGGCTTTTTCCATGCCTTCTTCGGCAGCTAGTAAAGCATCTTCAATCATGGTGTTGTGCTCCTCAGCGGTTGTCGTGGTTTGGAGTGGTTGATACCAGCGTACCGATCTTCTCACCCAATAGTGCGGCAGTTACGTTGCCAGGCTGATTCATGCCGAATACGCGCATGTCCAGGTCGTTGTCTTGGCACAGGGAGAAGGCGGCGGCGTCCACTACCCGCAGTCCTTGTGCGAGGGCGTCTTGGTAGGTGACGAAGTCAATGCGTTTGGCGTCGGGGTTGGTGCGCGGGTCGGCGGTGTAGATCCCGTCGACGCCGTTTTTGCCGACCAGTAGTTCGGAGCAGCGGGTTTCCAGGGCGCGTTGCGCCGATACCGTGTCGGTGGAGAAGTACGGCAAACCAGCGCCGGCGCCGAATACCACGACGCGACCTTTTTCGAGGTGGCGGATGGCTTTGAGGGGAATGTATGGTTCGGCTACTTGCCGCATGGAGATGGCTGATTGCACACGGGTGGTGACGCCGGCTTGTTCGAGGAAGTCTTGCAGGGCGAGGGCGTTCATGACGGTTCCCAGCATCCCCATGTAGTCGGCGCGGGCGCGGTCTAGTCCGTGTTGGGATAGTTCGGCGCCGCGGAAGAAGTTTCCACCACCTACCACCACCGCTACTTGCACGCCTTCGGCGACGGCGGCGGCGATTTCTTGAGCTGCGGAGGATACGACTTTGGGGTCAAGTCCGATGCTGCCACCGCCGAATACTTCGCCGGAGAGTTTCAGTAGTACTCGCCGGGTCTGGTTTGGTTGCTCACCCATGTTTGGTTCCTCCTGTCGCTGTGGTGGCTAGTTGCGGTGTGGCCCCGTCCCTTATTCGGGAACGGGGCCACATCGGAAGGTGTTAGGCGCCCACCTGGAAGCGGACGAACTCGGTTACCTTCGCACCGGCTTCTTTGAGTACCGCGCCCACGGTCTTGGACGGGTCACGGGCGAAGTCCTGGTCTACCAGGCAGTTGTCCTTGTAGAAAGCTCCCATGCGGCCTTCGACGATCTTGCCGGCGATGTGCTCGGGCTTACCTTCGGAGATGGTGAGCTTGGTGAGGGTTTCGCGTTCCTTTTCCAGCACGTCGGCGGGAACGGAGTCGCGGTCCAGGTAGTCGGGCTGGAAGGCGGCAACATGCATGGCGACGTCGCGGGCAACTTCAGCGCCGGCTTTGTCGGTGGCCACGAGGACGCCCACCTGGGCGGGCAGGTCCGCGGAGGTCTGGTGCAGGTACAGGTCGACGGCTTCACCTTCGACGCGCACCACGCGGCGCACCATGATCTTTTCCCCGATTACCGCACCCATGTTGTCCACCAGGTCAGAGACGGTGGCGTCTTCAGCGGGAGCGGCCAGCAGGGCGTCCACGTCGGTGGCGCCTGAGGCGATGGCGGCTTCGAGGACGGTGTTAGCAAAAGCGATGAACTTGTCGTTCTTGGCGACGAAGTCGGTTTCGGAGTTTACTTCCACCATTACGCCGACGGTTCCGTCCACTACGCGACCGGCAATGAGGCCGGCGGAGGCGGTGCGGCCTTCGCGCTTGGAGAGGGATTTGAGGCCGGACAGGCGGATGATTTCGATGGCCTTGTCCTTGTCACCGTTGGCTTCGTCGAGGGCTTTCTTGACGTCCATCATGCCCGCGCCGGTTTGTTCGCGCAGGGCCTTGACGTCGGCGGCAGTGTAGTTCGCCATGTTTGTCCTTTTCTTTTTCGTGGTCTGCGTTTGGTGTTACTCGGCGTCAGCCTTGGGCTCTTCAGCCTTGGCTTCTTCGGTTTCTTCAGCCTTGGGCTCTTCGGCCTTGGCTGCTTCCGCCGGTGCTTCTTCGGCTTCGGTGGTGGTCAGCATTTCGCGTTCCCACTCGGCCATGGGTTCGGCGTTTTCTTCTTCACCGGAGCGCTGACGCTTTTCGTTGCGGGCCAGCAGGCCGGCGGCGCAGGCGTCGGCGATCACGCGAGTGAGGATGTCAACGGAGCGGATGGCGTCGTCGTTACCGGGAACGCCGTAGTCGACCTCGTCGGGGTCACAGTTGGTGTCCAGGATGGCTACTACCGGGATGCCCAGTTTCTTGGCTTCGGAGATGGCCAGCTGTTCCTTGTTGGTGTCAACGACCCACAGCATGGAGGGGACTTTGTACATGTCGCGGATACCGCCGAGGGAGCGCTGGAGCTTTTCCATCTCGCGGCGCATCATTAGCAGTTCCTTCTTGGTGTGACCGGAGGAGGCGACGTCGTCGAAGTCGATCTGTTCCAGTTCCTTCATGCGCTGCAGGCGCTTGGAAACGGTCTGGAAGTTGGTGAGCATACCGCCGAGCCAGCGGTGGTTCACGTAGGGCATGCCCACGCGCTCAGCGTGTTCCTCGATGGATTCTTGGGCTTGCTTCTTGGTGCCGACAAACAGGATGTTGCCACCGTGGGCGACGGTTTCCTTCACGAAGTCGAAGGCAATGTCGATGTCTGCGATGGTCTGCGACAGGTCGATTACGTAGATGCCGTTACGTTCGGTGAGGATGAAGCGCTTCATCTTGGGGTTCCAGCGACGGGTCTGGTGCCCGAAGTGGACGCCGCTTTCCAGAAGCTGACGCATGGTCACAACTGCCATGGTTGTTCCTTTCGCGGGGTGCGTTGCACCCGGTTGGGAGCGCGTTGCGCTCAGGTTTCAGTTGTTGCCTTTCGGCCCTAGCGTCCCAGGGGTGGCCTTCCCCACGAGTGGGGCACTGGTGCTTTCCCTGCCGCGAGGCCACTTCCAACCAGGTTGTCGGTGGGGGCGGATTGGACGCGCGATAGTCACTTCCCTAAAGAAGTGCCGCGTCGATTCTACCGGATGGGCGCCCTTTAGGGGAATTGCTAACTTGTCCACAGGGTGCGGTTTTCCTCACCCGCACGGGGACGTGGCGGCGCTGGTTGGGTGGGCCCGCTTAGGGTGGCGCCATGATTACTTTGGGAACTTTTTCGCCCCGCCCGCGGTGGCGCCGCGCGGTGGCGTTGGTTTGCATTTCCCTGTCGGTGCTCTGTCCCGCTTCGCTGGCTTTGGCTGGGCCCACCCAGAGTGCTCTGAGCGGCGCTGTGCCCGCGAACACGTCGGTGCGCAGCGGGTGGCTTGCGCCTTTGGTGGGGCCACTGCGGGTGGGCCGCAAGTTTGATCCACCCCAGTACCGCTGGTTGCCGGGGCACCGCGGGGTGGATCTGTGTGCCCCGGTGGGTAGCGAGGTTCTTGCTCCACGGCAGGGAGTGGTGGTGTACGCGGCGCGTCTGGCGGACCGCAACGTGGTGTCGATTGAGCACCGCGATGGGTTGCGCTCTACTTTCGAACCGGTGGCTGCGCGGGTCAGTCGCGGCCAGTCTGTTACAGCGGGCCAGGTGATCGGCACTCTGGAAGCCGGCCATGAGGGCGATTGCCTGCATTGGGGCGTTAAACGCGACCGCGACACTTACCTTAATCCGCTCTTGCTACTGTTCGGCCCGGTCCGCTTGCTGCCGTTGGATGGGGATTAAGGCAGGGGCGCCTGTGCGCGCGGGCGTCATCGATCTTCGCAGCACGCGGGCGGCGCGCAGATCACCGCCGCCCCGGCTGTTGACCTGGCACGCATCTTCGCAGCACGCGGGCTCGCTAGTTGCGGGGGGCGGGTGGCATGAAACATCGCTAGTTGCGGCGGGTGCGCGGCTGGACGCGTTCCTATTCGCGGGTGGCGCGCGGGTGGGCTTGACGCACGATGGCACTCAAACGCTTGGCATCCACATGGGTGTAACGCTGTGTGGTTTGCAACGACGAATGTCCAAGTAGGTCCTGCACCGCACGCAGGTCGGCCCCGCCCTCGACCATGTGGGTGGCGGCGCTGTGTCGTAGTTCGTGGGGGCTAATCACCGGGACCTGCGCGTAGGTGCACGCCGCGGTGAGGCGGTCGCGCACCACTCGCGGGTCGATGCGCGCTCCTCTCGCCCCTAAGAACAGTGCCTGGCCTGAGCCTGCTACCACCAGCGCGGGGCGCCCCATTTGCACCCATTGTCGCAGTGCTTCCTGGGCGGGCCGACCGTAAGGCACGATGCGTTCCTTGCCGCCTTTGCCCCACACCCGCAAAGTCCTGGCCCCCGCGTCGAGGTCGGTGAGGTTCAGTGCTGCCAGTTCGCTAACCCGGATGCCGGTGGCGTAGAGGACTTCAAATATGGCGCGGTCTCGCAGCAGTTGGGGGTCTTCCCGGTCGGGGCGGGTGAGGAATGAGTCCAATAGGCGCTTGGCTTCGGCCGCACTCAAGGTGGTGGGGAGGACTTGGGCGATGGGTGCGGCTTTGAGTTTTGCGGTGGGGTCGGTTTCTAGGTAGCCGCCCCGTCGGAGCCACTGGCTGAAGGCCCGCAGGCTGGAGGCGTAGCGCGCCACTGCGGCCCGCGAGTGCCCGCTGCGGGTGTTGTCAGCCAACCAGGCACGCAGCGCTCGGGAGGTGAACTGGTCGGCGTCGAAATCTTCGTCGGCGAAGACGAACTCCCAGGCGGATTCCGCGTCCCCCAGGTAGGCGCGCACGGTGTGAGCTGAAAGGCCGCGAGTGTGAGTCAGGTAGCGCTCGTACTGGGCCAGCACGGTGGCGCGCGACAGCGGGCCGTCAGATTCACGAGGACGGGTGGGTGCGTTGGCCGGTTCACCACCGGCGCGAGCTTGGCGTCCCGGCTTGGCAGGGTCGCTGACAATGCCAGCGGAGCGCATGGGGGCGTTAGCGAAGTCCCTACCGTTAGCAGCGCGGCGGGTAGGCTTCGCGGCGGGCACGACTTGTCGGCCCGCCTGGCCGGTGGGTGGCGTCGGCGGGCCGAGCGGTTGGCCGCTGGGCTGCTTCGGTGTTTTCCCCACGTTTCGTACCATACACCGGACCACCCGCTTTTCAGTGCGCCCACGAGGCGGCGTCGGAGCGCCGATAATCAGCACGCACCCGCGAGCGCACCGGCCCTCCCCCCACTTCCTAGAGCCGCCCCACTTCCTAAACCCTTACGGTCGAGGGGTGAGCGCTCACCGGATCCTCGCGCGCGACGGCTGGGGGGTAACGCGCCTGATGATGCGCACCTCCGACGACACCGGATCCTCGCGCGCGACGGCTGGGGTTGAAAGGCGGGGACATGGGCGGTTGGATCGGTGACCGGGGCTTCGCGGGCGAAGGGTGGTCCCTCACGTGCGGGAGAACTTCTCCCCCAAGGTCGACACCATGCCTTTCAGTACCAGGCGCGCTAGGATCTCCAGGGTTTCGTCCTCCCCCAAGCCCGCCACCCGTGCGATGGCGCGGGCAGTGGCGCCCGAGCGTTTCGGCATGGCGTCCCACACTCGCTGCTGATCTTGTGGCAGTCCGGGCAGTGGCAACTGGAACTGTTCCATCTCAATATTCGTGCCGATGGGGGCGAGTAGTTCCAACACGTCCTCGTGACTAGTGACTAAAGTGGCGCCATTTCGGATCGCCTGGTTACATCCCTGCGCGATAACGTTGCGGGAACTGCCCGGGTAAGCGGCGATTTCGCGCCCCATTTCTTGAGCGCGCTTTAGGGTCACCACCGCGCCGGAACGCACCCCGGCTTCCACCATCACCACCGCATCGGCAAGAGCCGCAATGATGCGGTTGCGGGACAGGAACCGCCAGCGAGCGGGGCGCCAAAATGGGGGCACCTCGGAAATGATCCCACCGCCGGACTGGAGGATCTGGTCGAATACTCCCAGGTGGGCGCGCGGGTACAGTTGGCTCACTCCCCCTGCCATGACCGCGAGCGTGTGGCCGGCGGCCAGCGCACCGCGATGTGCTGCCACGTCAATGCCGAAGGCTCCTCCCGAGATAACACTGATGCCAGCGTGGGCTAGCTCGTAGCCCAGTTCGTAGGCGGCGCGTTCCCCTTCGGCGGTGCAGGCGCGCGCTCCCACTACTGCCACGGTTCTGGGACGGGTGCCAGCGGTGTTTCCGCCCTCGTTAAAGTCGGCGTCTGGGGCGGTGGTGGTTTCGTCGGCGGGCTGATTGGGCCGCGGTTGCGCGCCCGGGGGCAAACCACTGCGTGAGTTGGCCTCTTCGTGGGCGTCGCACCCTTCCCCTCGCGTCGGCTGGGCGTGACCATCCGGCTCGTCACCACCACCCGCGCCGCCCGCGCGGAAACTTCCGCCCGGATATAGCGGTCCCCGCCCCCAGATCGCCACCGGGGCGGCGGGCCCGAGCTCGTTCACTTGCGTGGGCCAGGCCGGGTGCTGGGCGTGGATCAGCCACCCTCCAATTCTTTCCAACTGCGCGAAGTCATGTTCCAAGTGGATGGTGTCGATGCGTTCGCGCCACCGTTTCCAGGCTTTGTCCCAATCGAAGGCGCGCGCCGCCGGGTGCTCCCCCAGGCGGCGAGCCAGGTCTCGAGGCGTATGCTGGCTGAGCACCAGGTCCAGTGCGGTTGCGGAGCCGAGGGCGTCGCGCAGGGTCCCGGCAGCCTCGTCGCCGGGTTCTTGTAGGTTCGACCATAAGGCTGCTACGATGCGCGGGTTTGACAGGTCATAGGTTTCCATATTGGGCTCCGTTTCGATATTGCAAGGCTTTACCTACGTCAGCTAAGGTGGCGTGCTCGCGCCCCTCCAGGTCAGCTAGGGTCAGTGACAGGCGCAGCACCCGGTCGGCGCCGCGCAAACTGATCTCGCCTTTCGCGACCGACTCATCCAAGGTGTTGGCCGCCGCCGGTGCCAGGGCGCCGCAGGCGCGCAGTTGCCGGCTGGGGACGTGGGCGTTGAGTTTCCACGGGTATTCGCGCCACCGGTGGGCGGCTCGCTCGCGGGCTTCGCGCACTCGCTGCGCCCCTTGCGCGGAGGTGTATTCGGGTGGGCGCGACAGGTCAGCGCGCGTGGGTGAATGCATGGTGACGTGCAGATCCACCCGGTCCAGTAGCGGCCCGGACAGGCGTCCCAGGTAGCGGCGCAATTGCAGCGCGGAGCATTTGCAGCTTTTCCCCCGCGACAAAGCATTCCCACACGGACAGGGGTTGGTGGCGAGGATCAGTTGGAACCGGGCGGGTAGTTGCGCCCGGTGACGAGCCCGGTAGACGTTGGCCCACCCGCTCTCCAACGGTTGGCGCAGCCCGTCCAGGACGCGGGCGGAAAACTCGGTGGCCTCATCTAGGAACAGCACCCCGTTGTGCGCCAAGGACACGGCACCGGGGCTAAGAGATGCCGATCCACCGCCAATAATCGCCGGCAAGGTGGCGGTGTGGTGTGGCATTTGTAGGGGCGGGGTGCGGATCAGGCCGCCTTGAGCATCCAGAGTGCCGGCCAGGGAGTGAACGGCAGTGGTTTCAATGGCGGCTTCGTCAGTGAGTGGCGGCAATACGCTGGGTAGGCAGCGTGCCAGCATGGTTTTGCCTGCCCCGGCCTCTCCGATCATCAGCAGGTGGTGTCCTCCGGCGGCCGCCACCAGCAGGGATTCCACCGCCCAGTGTTGCCCGCGCACTTCCCCCAGGTCGGGACTGTGGTTCCTCCCGCCAACAGCCGGCGTTGCACCGTCGCGGTCGGGCCGGTCATTGATGACGAGGGCGGTGCCGTCCCCGTCCCCCTGACGTGCCCGGTCCTCTTCCGGCTCGCACTGGCTACCGGTGGCGTTGGCTGCCCCCTGCCGTTCCCCAGCACCGGGGTTCGAGGCAATCGTTAATGGCGCGCTGGCTTCCCAATCTTGGACGCATTGGACCGAGTCGGTCAGGTGTTTGCAGGCGCGCACTTGTGCGCCCGGAACCAGGGAGGCTTCAGCGTAGTTCGCTTCCGCCACCACCACTTTGTTGAATCCGGCGCGCACCGCCCCCAGCACCGCGGGCACCACGCCGCGTACCGCCCGCAGCTGCCCATCCAGGCCCAACTCGGCGATGAACACGATCCCAGCTAAGTCATCCCCCGCGACGATGCCGCGCGCGGCCAACAGCCCCATTGCGATCGCCAGGTCGAACACCGGGCCAGCTTTGGGGATGTCCGCGGGTGAGAGGTTCACGGTGACGCGCCGGTCGAACCAGTCCACACCGCATGACTGCAGGGCGGCGCGCACGCGGTCTTTCGATTCGCGCACTGACGCGTCGGGCAGCCCCACCACGGTGAATACCACCAGGCCCGGGCCGACGTGGGTTTCCACCCGAATGACGTAGGGTTCCAATCCCACGAGCGAAACTGCGTGAGTGGTTACCAGGAAAGTCTCCATACCGCTCCTCACCTACTTCACGTCCGGGTAGTGGTGCAGGTGGGCGCGGTTGCCGCGCACCGAAACCACTACCACGTCGAATCGCAACTGGGTTCGCGCCCCGGTGGCGGCCAACCATTGGCTGGCTCCGCGGCGCAGGGAGCGGACCTTGTCGGGGGTGATTGACTCGGCAATGAAGGTAGGTGGCGTGCCCCGGCGAGTGCGTACTTCCACCACCGCGGTGGTGCCGTCTTTTTCGGCGACGATGTCGAGTTCGAATCCGCGCCCGCTGTAGTTGGTGGCTAGGATTTCCCAGCCATTTTCTTCCAAGTATTGTGCGGCTAGTTTCTCCCCGGTGCGCCCCAGTTGGGTGCGTGCGTATGCGAGCGGGGCCCTCGCGTTGTTATTTGTTCCCATGCCCCCACTGTGCGTCGGCGGGGGCTTTGAACGCCGCGACCGTCCTCGTCAATTGTGGACAAGGACGGTCGCGTGAAGATTGTGGATAAACGAGCCTTACGGCAAAGTCAGTTCATTCTTGGAAAGTTCTTCCACGTTGATGTCTTTGAAAGTCATCACACGCACGGATTTGATGAAACGCGAGGAACGGTAAATATCCCACACCCAGGCGTCAGTCATACGCACTTCGAAGAACACGTCCCCGCCGACGGGGTGGACTTGTACGTCTACCTGGTTGCACAGGTAGAAACGCCGCTCAGTTTCCACCACGTAGGTGAACAGGTTAATGACGTCGCGGTATTCGCGGAACAGGTCCAGCTCCAGGCTGTTTTCGTAACCTTCGATATCGGAACTCACAGTGACATCATGCCCTTTCACTCATCGTTTATCTACTTTAACGCCTGCCCCTAGGTTCCACGACCAGCGGTGCAGTGGGCTTGCTCCCAACCGAGTGAGAGCGTCGCGGTGGGTCTTCGCCCCGTACCCCTTGTGCTGGGCGAAACCGTATCCAGGGTCGGGTACGGTCGCCATGAGGTTGTCGCGCGCCACTTTAGCCGCCACCGACGCGGCCGCCACCGACACGCAGGTGAGGTCGGCTTTCACGCGGGTGACGACGCCGCGCAGCCTTAGGGCGCGCAGGCGGGCCGCCAGGTCGGCGGGGTTTTCCGGGCACGAGGACGGTGTGGCAGTTAGCGCGGTGTCGCTACTTCCCAGCGCGGACGAGCGGGCGCCACCAGCCTCCAGTGCGCCCCCGATAGCGCCACCAGCCTCCAGTGCGCCCCCGAGAGGGCCGCCGAGAGCGCCACCAGCCTCCAGCGCGCCCCCGAATAGGTCCTCGGGCACGGAAAGCCAATCATGGCTGCCATCGAGCAGCACCACCGGCTGCTTAACGCCACTGCGGGCTATCGTTTCCAAGGCCCGCACGCCCGCCAGCCGCAGGGCCCCGGTTATCCCCAGGGCATCCACTTCGGCGGCCGACGCCATCCCCACCGCCAGGGCGCGCGCCCACGTGGCGACTTCGGGGAAAAGCTGGGTGCGCCGCGCCGGGGTAAGGAGTTTCGAATCCGTCAGCCCGGCGGGGAAGTCCCCTTCCCCAGCCAGGCAGGCGCCGACCGCCACCGGTCCGGCCAGGGCTCCGCGACCGACCTCGTCCATCCCTATTAGTGGCCCGCCGCCCGCCAGGGTGCGCTCGAAATCAAAGGAAGGGGGCTGGATCATTTCTGCGTTAAGTCGGGGACCGTGGCGAAGGGATCGTTGTCGCTGGGGTTCCCCCAGTGGCCGACCGGCCAGGTGACCCACACGACCTTGCCCACCACTGCGGACTCGGGGACGAACGGGGCGTCGGGGTGAAGGCGAGAGTCGGCGGAGTTATTGCGATTATCGCCCATCACCCACAGGTGCCCGGCGGGCACGGTGATGTCGAAGGGTACCAGCGAGTTGTTGGCATTCGCCGCCAAGTACGGTTCTTCCACCGGCACGCCGTTAACGTGGATGCGCCCGTCAGTGGGAGTGACGCTGACGTGGTCGCCGGGCAACCCGATGACGCGTTTAACCAGGTGCTGGTCACCGGACGCGGGCCGCAGGCCGAGGAACACTAGGGTGTCGTTGAGGTATTTACCCGCCCCGTGCCGCTCTGGCGGTGGGGGCAGCCAGCCGAGGGAGTCTTGGAACACCACCACGTCGCCGCGTTTGATGTCCCCCACCATGGGAACCAGCGGCGTGGCGGCGACGTTGTCCCCGATTTGCAGGGTTTCTTCCATGGACGAGGACGGGATCCAGAAGGCTTGGAATAAGAAGGTGCGCAACAGCAGGGAGATGGTCAGCGCGATCGCGACCACGCTGGCCCACTCTAGGACCCGCGATCCCCAGGTGGGGGTGTCGGGGTCGGAGTTAGCGTGGCGAGGCCGGGGCGTGCCCGGGCGTTTCGCCGCGCTGGGCGTGTGGTGCGATCCCTCGCGGGTGGCCTGGCTAGTCCCGGCGGCACTGGGCGTGTGGTGCGATCCCTCGCGGGTGGGCTGGGTGGTCCCGGCTACCTTGGCAGCATCGATTTTTGGCAGGCGGCCGGTCGTTTGTGCACTCGCGAATGCCACGCCCCGGGTACCTTCGTTGCCACTGGCGTCGGTCACTGCGGCTCCCTTCCAGTGAGCTTCGGCTCCCTCTCGGTGAGCTTCCACGCGCGCCACATTGAATCCGGTATCTCGCGCCGGCATCTGCCTGGGCGCTACCCGGTGTCGCGCAGCCGAGGGGTTGGCGGGCGCGGCTGCTGTCGCCCCCTCCTCGGACAGGGTAGCAATGTCGCCTTCGCCTACGTCATCAACTTCACGCACTTTACTGCCCCGGCCCCAAGCTGCTTTTTCAGCGCTGGCTTGCGCGCTTGCCTTCGCTCGCTGCAGCGCGGCTTCCAAGGCGGCCGGCAGGGTGTATTCGCCGCTGTCAGCTGTTGGCGCGGAGTCCGGGGAGAGTTCAGGTGGCAGGGCGTCGCCGCCTGGGTGGGCAGGCGCGTTGTGCCCTCGCCCCCGTGAGCCCGGCGTTGCTGGTGGGGTGTCGTTTCCTTGCATTGGTCTATGGTGCCTTGCACTTTACAAGTCAAGCCCCGGAGACGAACTCCAGGGCTTGAGCATGCCACAGGTTATCGCAGCTCGCGGATACGAGCAGCCTTTCCGTGACGATCACGCAGGTAGTACAGCTTGGCGCGACGTACGCGACCGCGGGTAACTACCTCGATCTTGTCAACCTTGGGGCTGTGCAGCGGGAAGGTACGTTCCACGCCCACACCGAAGGACACCTTACGCACGGTGAAGGTTTCACGCACGCCACCGCCTTGACGGCGGATTACCACGCCCTGGAACACCTGGATACGGGTGGTGTTACCTTCGGTAACCTTCACGTGTACCTTAACGGTGTCGCCGGCGCGGAACTGGGGGATGTCATCGCGCAAGGAATCGGCATCTACGATGTCGAGCTTTTGCATGGTTGCTCCTCAACGGTTTTGCCGCAGGTCAATCCCGTCTGTCCTGACGGCCCGGGGCCGTCGGTTTCTTCCTTAGAGTGTGACCCGCGGTGACCCCCTGCGGCAGGTTTCACCGGTCATACTCAACCGCTCCATTGTGCCACACGTTCGCGCCGCTAGTCGAAGGGCGAGGACGTGGCCCCAGCCACACTACGCTGCCGCGCCGGCATT
>JAEWEQ010000053.1 GCA_023389315.1 Actinomycetes bacterium
CCGGCCTGGAGTGGGCGCGTAACTTCGATCGCCGCCACCTGAGTGAGTTGACGGAGAAGTGGCTGCGGGAGGTCTTGATTGACTCCCAACGTCGCCGCGCCGCGGGGCGCGGTTAAGCCCGGCCACGCGCGGTTACACCTGCTGACGCGCGGTTACACCTGCTGACGCGCGGTTATGCCCGGCCACGCGCGTTCAGTGCTGGGTTTACTTCGCCACGTCCCCAGCGTCAGCCGCGCTGCCAACTGCCGCACCGTCCTCGTGATGGTCACGCCCGCGCGCCCGCTCCCACAGCAAGTAGATCCCCACTAGCACCATGCCCCAAACGGCGCCAACTACCAGCGAAACCAAGGTGTTAACCACCCATCCGAGGAAACCACCGACCACCGCCAGGTGATTCACGTACTGCTCCAAGTGGTGGACGAAATCGTGGGGCGCATGCCAACCCAGCTCCGCACTGCTGGTCAGCAGAATATGGCCACCCACCCACACCATGGCGAAGGTGCCGATAACCCCGATGGCGGTCAGCACTTTCGGCATGGCCGCCATGATGACGCGGCCAACTTTTTGTGCGCCCTCGCCCTCGCGCCGCTGCAGGTGCAACCCGAAGTCATCCATTTTCACCAGCAACGCCACCACCCCGTAAACCAGGAAAGTGATGGAAAAAGCCACCACCACCAAAATGATGGTGCGTGAGAAGAACCCCTCCTGGGCGACCTCGTTCAGCGCGATGATCATGATTTCTGCCGACAGGATCAGGTCGGTGGTGACGGCGCTCTTGACGACTTTGTCTTCCGCATCCGGCCCGCCCGCCAGTGCCGGCTCGCCGTGCCCGTGGCCGGAGATTTTCTCCCACACTTTCTCCATGCCTTCAAAACACAGGTAAGACCCGCCCACAATCAAAATCACTGGCAGCAGGAAGGGCGCGAACTGGCTGAGCAACAACGCCACCGGCAATATAATCAGCAGCTTGTTGCGTAGCGACCCTAAGGTGATGCGCTTAATGATCGGTAGTTCGCGTTCGGGTTTGATGCCTTGCAAGTATTGCGGGGTGACCGCAGTGTCATCCACCACCACGCCCACGGCTTTGGCACTGGCTCGCCCCGCGGCCGCGGCCACGTCGTCGGCGCTGGCAGCCGCCATGCGCGCCAAGGTTGCGACGTCATCAAGCAGGGAAATCAAACCACCGGACATTAACTTTCCTCCACCACGGTGACTACTTCGGACAGGGGGCGGCGCACCTTGTCGCGGTGCTGCGCACGGTCAGTGTGCCCCAGGGTTAGGGCCACCACGAAATGATACTCACTTCGGTCACACAACCCGTGGTCCACCAGCACGCGTTCAACCTCAGCGGCCCGCAGCCCTTCGATCGCCGTGGAATCTACCCCCAACATGGCGGAGGCGTACATGGCGGCCCCGAGGGCGAGGAACACTTGCCGATCCACCCACCCGGTTACCGCGTCAGTGCTTTCCAACCCCAGGTCTTCACGCAGTAGGGAACGCACGTGGGCGCGGCGCTGGGAGATTTTCTCAGCGTCGCGACCCTGGATGCGGGTGTGCAGGTCAGCGACGTAATTGTCTGCCGCGTCGTCCTCGGCAATGAAAGAAGCGGCGTTGCGACCCAGGAAGAACATCCAGTGCGAGGGCGTGGGGTGGGCTCCCCAGCAGTGCGGTTCGATGGCGTCCACCAGCGGGCCGGGAGTGGCGACCACGATTTTCCACGGTTCCAATCCCATCGAGGAAGGTGCCAGGCGGGTGGCTTCCAAAATGGCGTTCAAGTCCGCGTCCGACACCACTTGGTTGGGGTCGTAGGATTTGGCGGTGTAGCGCGATTGGAAGAGGGACACCACTTCGGAAGGTGAATGCGTGCGGGCGATGGGTTTCATGGGTCCTCCTGTTTCAGGCCCACCCTAAGCGGTGGAGCTCGTCGTCATCTAAACCGTAGAAATGGGCGATTTCGTGCACCAAAGTCACGTGGATTTGGTGGCGTAGTTCCTCCATGCTACGACTGATCGCCAGCAGGGGGAGTTTGAACAGGACAATGCGGTCGGGTAGTTCCCCGAAGCCGTATTCGCCGCGCGAGGGCGCGTCCACGCCCTCGTAAACGCCCAGCAGTTCCATGCCGGCCACCGGGTCGATGTCTTCGACGAAGATCGCCACGTTATCCAGCTCGGCGAGCATCGGTTCTGGTAGGGCAGCGACTTGGGCTTCCACGAGGGCGTCGAAATCCTCGTCGCTGAGGGTGAGGCCGGCGCCCGGGGTGGCTGGTTCGGCCGGGTCGCTGGGTGTGTTCGGCGCGGTGGTCCCGGCCGGGGCGTTGGACGCGTCGGGGGCCGGGGCGTTGGGAGTGCTGCGGTTGCAGTGGTCGTCGGTGGTTTCCAAAACTGCCCTAATCCAACAGGTCCCGGTGCACCACGTCCACCGCGTGCACGCCCTCAAGCTTACCCAAGGCCGAACGAAGCTCGGTACGCGGGTAGGGGCCATCGAAGCGCATAACCACGCGCATACCCTTGCCGGCCTCAGTTTCAATGGTTTGGGTCGAAGCCACCGACGCGGTGTACCCCATGGAGGAGGCGGTCACCAAAATGGTGCGCATAATGCCTTTACCGAACTCGTACTCCACCACCGTGCGTTCGTTGCGGTGGGTGGCGGGGATGCGGTTGGCGAGCGGCCCGAGGACGAATACCAGCAGGTAGTGCAGCACCAGCGCGTAGGCGGCCAGCGGCACCATTGATGCCCCACACGCCATCCCCATGGCGGCCGACAGCCACACGGTGGCGGCGGTGGTGAGGCCGCGCACGATGTCATTGTTTACAAAGATGACGCCGGCGCCGAGGAAACCGATCCCGGAGACCACTTGCGCGGCGATGCGGGCGGGGTCTAGGTGCACGTCGGCGCCGAGGACGGGAGCGAACCCGTAGGCGGACACCAGCGTGAAGATGCACGCGCCCACGCCCACTAAAACGTGGGTTTTCACGCCCGCGTTCTTCAGGTGGAATTGGCGTTCTAAACCCAGCAGGCTGCACAGGATGAAAGCGGCGGTGACGGCTGTTAGCTGCGTCCCCAGGTGTGCGGTGTCGAAAAACTGCAGCACCGTGCCTCCTGCCCTTTTATTGTGCGGATATTGCGCCTCATTCTACCCTTGGCGGCGCGGGTTGTGCAGAAGCAGGTTGCGCAGAAGCAAGATGGGCGAGGACGGTGGGGCAGTGGTCAGCTCGGTGCAGCCGGCCCCATGATCCGTCCCAGCTGTGCGCGCATACCCGGGCACCCATCCCGAGCTTCCCAAGGTGGCCTCCCACCGCAGGTAGCGCGCATACCCGGTCACCCATCCCGAGCTTCCCAAGGTGGCCACCCATCGCAGGTTATGCGGTGGCCCCAGCCACCCGTCCTCGTAATTCAAGGTGGTAGAGTGCTGGCTGTCTCGTTTCCCGACTTTGGAGCCCAGCTTGCCAACCCCGATTTTCACCTCCGCAGTGGTTTTCCAACGCCCCGATGGCGCTATCCTCACCGCCCGCAAACGCGGCACCCACCGCTTCATGCTGATCGGCGGCAAACCGGAAGCCGGAGAAACCGCGCGCCTCACCGCCCTGCGGGAAACGCGCGAAGAAGTTGGCATAACTTTGGAGCCGAACGACCTGGAACTGATCGGCATGTGGCGCACCCGCGCGGCGAACGAATCGGGCCGAGATGTGCACGGCACCGTGTTCCGCTGCCGCCAGCCCCTGGAGGACCTGCCGACGCCGGCGGCGGAAATCGAACAGGTGCGCTGGCTTGAGCGGGTTGACCACGAGCCGGATGACTTGGCGCCGCTGCTCACCACCCGCGTACTACCCGCCCTCGGTTGGCGTCGCGGCGACTGGTGCGAGACTAACCCGCTACCGGTGGCGCCGTGGGATTGCGGCCATCTGCCGGTAGCCGAATACGGCGCGCCCGGCCCCATGCGCGCCCACCTGACGGGCCTGATCGTGGCCGGCAAGAAGGTCGCCACCAGCTCGCGCCTAGCTGATTACGCCGGCGCCGACCTGCCGCATGTGGGTACTTTGGAGCGTATTTGTGGCGAGGACGGTGCGCTGCTGGGCGTGGTTGAGACCGAGGACGTGCAGGTGGTGCCCTTGTCGGAAGTATCCGACGAGTTCGCCGTCGCAGAGGGGGAGGGGTTTGTCGACGCGGCGCAGTGGCGCCACGCCCACGAGTGGTTCTGGGCCGGACAGCCACTGCCCGACACGGAATTGGTCGTCACCGAGCGCATTCGTTTCCACGCTGGCGCCTGAGTCCTTCGGCATATCCGCTCGCACGAATTCGCCGCGCTCGCGTGCCTTGGCATCCGAGTCACCGACAGCCGGCCCACCCGGCCCCGCCGCCCGGCCCACCCGGCTCCGCCGCCCAGCCCCGGGCGCCGGGCACCGGCAGAACTGTTATTCTCTAAGAATGCCCCTGCTAGTTGCCCTCATTTGGGCGGTACTCACCGTCGCCCTGTGCGCCGCAACCATTTGGCTAACCAAACAAAACCGCGCTCTAAAACGCACCCTGGAAGAGGTGCGCTCGCGGGTGCTGAACAACCTCATTTCCCCTGCCTACCTCTCCCACGAAGTACGCACCCCGCTGACCGTAATCAGCTCCGCCTCAGAGCTACTGGCCGATGAAGAAACCAGCGGTGAACTGAACGACACCCAACGGCGCTTCGTGGAAACTATCCACACTAACGCGACTTCCACCATCGCCCTCGCTGAGGACTACCTAGTGCTGTTCACGTTGGAGAAATCCCTGGCTCACCTACATTTGGAGCGGTGCGAACTACGCGCGGTCATGCGGGAAGCTGTGCATGAGTTCCGCCTCATGCGACCTTCGGATACGCGGCTCGATAACCACGGCGCACCCATCTATGTGAATGCTGACGCCCGCCTCTTAAAACAGGCGATCTGGAACCTGCTGACCAACGCGGTCCGTCACGGCGGCGCGGACGTGCTCATCGACGTGCGGGTCAGCGCTCAGGATGGGATCGCGCTGTTGCAGATTGAAGATAATGGGGTGGGGATGCAGCAGTTCCCAACTGACAGTGAAT